>JAYFRI010000197.1:0-3575 GCA_034926015.1 Paludibacter sp.
TAGCCTTTACGTCAAAACCAAATGATAAACCACATTTTGGTATATGGACAATGGATGCCGACGGTTCAAACCTGAAACAATTAACCGATACGCAAGCATATACCTGCGACTGGAGTCCGGACGGAAAACACATTGTATATAACGATGCAAGAGCGAAAAACGGACGGCTCTGGATAATGGATGCTGATGGCAGCAATAAACGACAATTGACTTTCGACTATCATTTTACTAACTTTTAAATTTACTGCAATGAAGAAACAATTTTATTTGAATGCAGGCATAATCGTATTATTATGGCTTGCTTGTGGTACGCTTTACGCTCAGAAATATAATCTGAAAACGGAAGTCTCATGAAAACAAAATTAATTGTATTTACAACAATAACCTTACTCCTACTGATAGGAGGAATGGGGTGTGAAAAAGAAAATGCCGATAATGATACGAAGTCAATATTAGGCACCTGGAAATTGGACGGATTTGGCAATACAAAAGATAATTCCGTCAAAAATGCTGATCCTGAAAATTGCGAAGATTGCTTCGTAGTTACATTCAATGCTGACAGTACATTTACAGGCAAATCAGTCATTAATACATTTGTGGTAAATTACCATTTATCCGGAAGTAATTTATCTTTTCCTAATGGAATTAATATAACAAAAGTCGATGAAATCACCGGTGATGGAACAAGGTTTACAGAGGCATTAAGAAATGTACATCGATATTCCATTGAAAAATCCAGATTGAAATTATTCTATTCTGATACAGAGTATTTATTGTTCCACCTAAAAATATAATTTCATGAAAACAAAAAAAAAATGTTTTTCCCTTTTCTGTTGATATTAATAACAATTGGAATCGGAGCTTGCGAAGAAAAAGAATCCGATTCTGTTTCTATTAATCAAATAGAAAAAAAACTCTTCTTATCTTGAATTAAGTTTTACAAATACAAAGTGGAAATTGATTGAATTTGTAAATGTAAAACACGAAACAATTAAAATGGCAAAGCCTGAAAGTGACAGTTGCTATGTTCTTACTTTTTACTCTGACAATACGTTTCATGGGATTACCTCGACAAATCATGTAGGAGGAAGATATGAAATGAATTTAAAAACAGGAATATTAAAAATAAAACAGTTGGGAGGGACTGAAATTAATGAACTGTACAATGGGAAATATTATATAGAATCTCTGTATTTAATCGATTCTTTTCGAATTACGGACAGAGGATTGGAACTATATTATGAAAATAAAAAATACTATTTACTTTTTCAACCATTGACTACCCCCACGCTGCCGCACGATTGCATTCTATGGCAACAACGAATATAAAGCAATCAACTTTACTCCTAAAATCATCAGCTCTTTTATCAGGGTTGCTTTCTACACCGGATCCACATCCAGTCCGATGCGTACCGCTTTGAACCGGGACTGGGTAAGCAACTCATCGGTGGCATGTTGTAACATTTCCTTGGCTTTAGTCGGCGAAGCTTCGTTTTCTATTTTCAGAATAATTTGTTTGATAAATAGATTCTGAATCCGGGAAACGACCGGGTCGATAGGGCCTAAAACGCGTGAACCGAAAATAGCACGAAGCTGACCGGCGAGCGTAAAAGCAGCTTGTTGCAGTACATGCACATCTTTGTGTCGTAACGTAACCTGAATCATGCGGAAGTAGGGCGGATATTTGAATTGTTTGCGTTCTTCGGTCTGGAGTTTATACATGGCGGCATAATCATTGCGTATCACCTGTCCTATCACCGTGTGTTCGGGTTGAGATGTTTGCAGCACTACCAGTCCGCGTTTGTTTTTTCGTCCGGCACGTCCGCTCACTTGTGCCATCAACTGATAAGCCCGCTCGTGGGCGCGGAAATCGGGGAAATTCAACATATTGTCCGCATTCAGAATGCCCACCAGACTTACATGCTCAAAATCGAGTCCCTTGGTCACCATTTGTGTACCAATTAATATATCTACTTTGTGGTTTTCGAAGTCGGTAATCAGCTTTTCGTACGATTTTTTCGAGCGTGTTGTGTCTAGGTCCATCCGGCTTACGCGGGCGTCGGGGAAAATCTGGCGTATTTCGTCCTCTATCTTCTCTGTTCCAAAGCCTTTTGTATTCAGGTTGGGCGTTTTACAAACCGGACAAATGGTAGGGATCGGTTCGGTATAGCCGCAATAGTGGCAGGTAAGCGTATTGAAAACCTTATGTACCGTCAGACTTACATCGCAGTTTTTACATTTCGGCACATAGGCACAGCCTTTGCATTCGATGTAAGGCGCATAACCCCGTCGGTTCTGAAAAAGAATGATTTGCTCGTTATTGCCAAGCGCCTTTGCTATTTTCTCTATCAAAACATCTGAAAAATGTCCTTCCATTCGTTTTTTATGGTAGGCTTCTTTGGTGTCGACCACTACAATTTCGGGTAACTGCATTTCTTCATGTCGTTGATGCAATTCTACAAGGCCGTATTTGCCGGTTTCGGCATTGAAATAGCTTTCGATGGAAGGAGTGGCGGTTCCCAGCAAAGTTTTGGCGCCATGCATCGAGGCCAACACAATGGCTGCATTGCGGGCATGGTAGCGCGGCGCCGGATCGTATTGCTTGTAGCTCGATTCGTGCTCTTCGTCCACTATTACCAATCCCAATTGCCTGAAAGGAAGGAAAATGGAAGAACGAACGCCAATGATCACCTCATAGCTTTTATCGTTCAGCACATTATTCCATATCTCCACACGCTCGGCATCCGAGAATTTTGAATGGTAAACACCCAGCCGTTTCCCAAACACGCGTTTGAGCCGCGAGGTAAGCTGAGTTGTCAGTGCAATTTCAGGAACAAGATACAGCACTTGCTTCCCTTCGTCGAGCACTTTCTGTATCAGGTGTATGTAAATCTCTGTTTTTCCGCTCGATGTCACCCCGTGGAGCAATACCACCGGTTTTTCTTTAAATTGCTTTTCAATACTGCTCAGGGCTGTTTGCTGAAATTCGTTCAGCGTATACACGGCATTGGTGGGCAGGTCCGAAATGTCCAACCGCCCGATTTCTTTCAGGTAGGTTTCCAAAACACCACGTTCCACCAATGCAGCAAGTACAGCAGGAGAGGCGCCCGATTTTTCGAGTAATTCTTTGCGTGTCACTTCGCGTTGTCGGGCAGGAATGAGGCATTTCGACAGGTCGATATACATCATCAATACATCCAATTGTTTTTTGGCACGGCCCAGTTCGTCGAAAATACGCCTCAGCTTTTCTTCGTGGCGGGCATCATCGCTCAGGCGGACAAAAGTATCGGTTTTAGCACGGAATTTCTCCGTCAATTCCTCGCTTACTTCCACAGCTCCTTTTTCGAGCAGCATTTTAAGGGTGGGTAAAACGTCGCGTATTTCGGTCACTTTGTTCAATTCTGCCACATTCACAGGCTTTCCATCCGAAAGCGCATCCAGAATGCGCTGTTCTTTTTCCGAAAGGATATGTTCGGCTTCAAAATCGGGATTGATACACACCCGGGTTTCGCTTTCCAGCTTTAATCCGGCCGGAACAGCCGCCTGATACACATCGCCAGGATAAGCCTGATAAT
>JAYFRI010000237.1:0-3026 GCA_034926015.1 Paludibacter sp.
GCGCATTTCAAACAAAAAAGTATTAGCTTGTCTGATTTGGTTACAATTTATAAATACATCTAAATGCTTAAAACTACTCTGAGTTACTGGAAATCCATCTTATCAGTCATTGTCATAGTTTACCTGTCGTTTGCTTCTCCATCCGATTTCAGGGAAATGCCAAAGGTAAATATCTTGTTTTTCGACAAAATTGTTCATGTTGCATTGTATCTATTTCTGACAATCGTTTTAATATTTGATTTTCGCAGCCACAACAAATTTAGCAAAAACAACTCAATCTACATTGTGCAATGCATACTTTTCCCCATCGTTTTGGGTGGCTGCATCGAAATAGCACAGGACAAATGGTTTTATCCCCGCACAGCCGAATGGGTGGACTGGTTGGCCGATATTCTGGGGGTCACTATAGCTTTAGTAGTCACTCTCTTTTATAAAAGAAAAATTCAAGGCTGATGAATTACGAAGCGTTGAAATACAAAATAGGCATCACACTTATAAAAGGCATCGGGAATAACCTTGCTAAAAATCTGATTGCCTACCTGGGAAGCGAGGAAGCCGTTTTCGGTGAAAAGCAACAAAACCTTGCCAAAATTCCAGGTATCGGCGAAGTGCTTTCGCGCGAAATAGTAAAGCAGGATGTGCTCCGACGCGCCGAAGAAGAAGTGGAGTTTGTTGTTAAAAATAAAATTACTCCTTATTACTTCAGCGATCGCGAATATCCTTTCAGGCTAAAAGAATGTCCGGACGCCCCGATTATGATCTACACCAAAGGAAATTGTAATTTGAACAACGGAAAATTCATAGGCATCGTAGGCACCCGCAACGCCACTGAGTATGGCAAAGAATTGTGCCGGAAACTCATCAATGACTTGGCCGCCATTCAATCCAATGCCGTTATTGTGAGCGGAATGGCGTACGGGATAGACATATGTGCCCACAAAGCCGCTCTGGAATACGACCTTCCTACTGTTGGGATTGTAGGTCATGGACTCGACCGCATCTACCCGAGCGCTCATAGGCCGGTAGCAGTGAAGATAATCGAAAACGGAATGCTCCTCACCGAATACCTGAGCAAAACCAACCCCGACAGACAGAATTTCGTGCAGCGCAACCGCATCATTGCCGGACTATGCGACGCCACCGTAGTAGTAGAATCGGCCACGCGCGGTGGCGCGCTGATCACTGCCGAACTGGCCAACGATTACAACCGGGATGTATTTGCATTTCCGGGCCGCGTGGGCGACGATTGGTCGGCCGGCTGCAACGCGTTGATCAGAAACAACAAGGCATCGCTCATCGAATCGGCCGCGGATATCCTTAAATTTATGAACTGGGAGCAGCCCGCCGATTCGAAAACAAGCAACATACAAACCACTCTATTCCCCGACCTTTCGGACGACGAACAAAACATAGTGAGCCTTTTGCGGCAAACGTCCGATGGACTGCAACTGAACGAAATGTCGATAAAACTCGAAAAATCTGTAAGTAAAATCTCGTCGATGCTATTGGAAATGGAATTCAAGGGAATAGTAAAATGCCTGCCCGGCAATGTTTATAAAATTGTGAAGTAGCATTTTTCGAAACAACACAGCCAAACAAAGCACTCGACAGTGCATGAGCACAGGATCTGACGGTCTCACTGTGCTCTTTTCAGAGAAATCTCCGTCCAAAACAAATAGAACAGAATAGTAGATTTTTTATACTGACAACAGAAAAACAAAAAAGTGTACACAAAAGACGAACTAAAACAACTGAAAAAAGAATTCTGGGAAGGATTTGGCAACTATTGCAGCCAAATTCCCGCACTCAAAAAACGCAAAAGCAAATTCATGCTTTACAACACAAAAATGAAAGGAGTGGAACTCAAATTCGATGCCAACCGCGATGGTGCTTTTGTGATCCTCGAAATCAATCACTCCGATGCCACAAAACGTTTCGAAATCTACGAAAAACTGGAACTTTACAAATCAATTTTCGAAAAGGATTTTCCAGGAGGACTTATCTGGGATTTTGCCCACCTGCGCGAATGTGGCACCGAGGTATGCCGCATCTACACCCATAAGCCCGGAATCGATATTCACAGGCGCATTCAGTGGATGGAATTCTATCAATTTATGGTAAGCGAAATGCTCAAACTCGAAAAAGCATTCAAAATGGTAAAGGAAGCCATTGAATAAACACATTCTGAAAATCGAAAAACAAAATAGCAATCAATGCCTTATCATAATTTCAGATGAATTTGAAAAACAAAATCGAACCAACTTCGCTACACCTCTAAATTAATTTATAATTGTTTAAAAAAACTTCGCAAAACGCTTGTCTTTTTAAGTAAATTTTGTATGTTTGCATACGATAAAAAGTTGGACAGATAAGAGTAGTAGCAGCTATTATTATCGTGAAAAAAGAACTGTGAGAAGAATACATTGGCGCATGAAAAAAAACCTCACACGTCGGGATAAATCCTAAATGATAATTGAAAAAAATCAGAAAGAAATTTGACTTTACTACTGATTCCGTACATCAGTAAAAGTATAAAATATATTACATAAAGTCTTGATATGTCGGCAAATTACTTTATCTTTCATATCAAGCATTTCAACTTCTCAGAAAATTTATCAATTGATTACATCTCAAAAAAAAACCGGGAAAAGCATCGTTACTGAGCAACCGGAAAATTAACCAGGTACCTGTGTGATGAATTGCACCGGCAACAAGGGAATGGTTTATGTCATATATGTTAAAAAAAGCAATCAATATGAGTTCGTGCAACGTATAAATTTGGTTTTATTAAAAAATAACGATTGTACGAATGCTCAATGCTCAATACAAAAAGAAAAAAAATCGATAATGTTTATAAATAGTAGAAAAAATTTAATGTTGTATTTCAAACTAAAACCTCATCCGGCTTCAGCTGCATGGGAAGATGGACTTGGCTGAGTCTCGCACTAAATATTGTACTGCATTATATATTTCATCTAATTTATTTCAATTGTTTTTTTACTAAATGAAAAAAATATCCTTGTCTT
>JAYFRI010000232.1:0-5321 GCA_034926015.1 Paludibacter sp.
GCCAATTCTGTGGTTGAAAATACAGATGTTTTTGCTTATGATGAAAACGAAAATTCCGCATTTATAAACATATTAAGAATTAACAAAGGATGTATAATTCAGGGATATACAATAGAATATAAGAAAAGAATTAACGAACAAAAAGAAGAAATTTTAGCAATGGCCGTAGTAGAACTACGAGAGAGACTTAAAAGTAATTCAAAAGAAGTAGTGTTACCTTTTAAGCTTGAATTTAACCTTAAAAACATTGTTACAGTAATTCCACAACGTGGAGATAGGAAAAAACTTCTCGACCTTGCAATGCAAAACGTTCGTCAATATAAACTCGATAAGTTAAAACAAGCTGAAAAATTAAACCCCGATCAAAGGGCGATACAACTTCTGAATAGCATTAAAGAAAAGCTTGGACTACAAAAAATTCCTATGCAAATAGAGTGTTTTGATAACTCAAATATTTCAGGAACCGACGCTGTAGCCGCCTGCGTGGTATATATAAAAGCTAAACCAGCTAAAAATGAATACCGAAAATACAATATAAAATCGGTGCAAGGTCCTGATGATTATGCATCTATGAAAGAAGTTGTAAGAAGGCGCTACACAAGAATGCTGAATGAAAATTTAACACTTCCTGATTTAATCGTGGCTGATGGAGGAATTGGACAGATGGAAGTAATACGTCAGGTTATAGAAGAGGAGCTTAAACTTCAAATTCCAATTGCAGGACTAGCAAAAGACAGCAAGCATCGAACACATGAAGTACTAATTGGATTTCCACCACAAGCAGTAGGTCTTAAGCCGACCGACCAACTTTTTAAATTCTTTGCCGGAATGCAGGATGAAGTGCATCGCTTTGCTATAACTTTCCATCGTGACAAACGAAGCAAAACACAAGTGGCCTCCGAGCTTGACAATATATCCGGAATTGGTGAAAAAACGAAAAATGAACTCATTAAGCATTTCAAAAGCGTGAAAAGAATTAAAAGTGCCGAAATCACTGAGCTGTCTGAAGTTATTGGAACAAACAGAGCATCAATTATTTACAACTATTTTCGTTCGAATTTGACGCTCTGAGAATTTAATATTTCATTTTGTCTGTATATTTGTAGGCAAATACAGCATTCAAACAGCCACTATATTTTACAATAAAAAGACAAAAAAGCAAAATTTGAACAAAATGCTCACCATTCATACTTTAGATAATATTCATGAAACTGCCCGAGAATTTATTTCACAAATTGGGAAAGAGACAATTTTTTCTTTTAATGGAAAAATGGGAGTCGGAAAGACAACATTCATAAAAGCGATATGTCATGAAATGGGTGTTAAAGAAACTGTAAACTCACCAACCTTTTCAATAGTTAACGAATACGAGGCCGAAGACGGCCAAATAATTTATCACTTCGATTGCTACCGCATCAATAAAATAGAAGAAGCAATAGAGATCGGTGTTGAAGAATATTTGTACAGCGGAAATTTATGTTTTATTGAATGGTCGGAAAATATTGCCCCTCTCCTACCCGACTCCATAGCAATAGTTGAAATTACAGAAAAAGAAAACGGTGAGAGAGAAATAACAATTCAATAAAAAAAAGATGAAAACAAAAAAGAAAAACAAGGTGCTTGAACAAGTGAAAGCAATGCGAAAGCAAAGCCGTGAAGAGGAAATTAAATCACATGGCAAACCAATCAACTACAAAAAGATTATAGCTTCGAAGAAGCTCTATAAACGTAAAAATAAAAAGGCAGACACTAATGAGGGTCTGCCTTATTTATTTTAGAAAAAAACTTGGATTTTACCAGATACTTACTCTGTTTTCAGGTTTTAAATACATAGGATCAGTTGCTTCGATACCAAATGCATCGTACCACGCCTGAATATGAGGTAAAGCGCCATTTACGCGCCACTTACCCAACGAATGAGGATCTGACTTGGTGAGTACCAAAATCTCTTCAGGACGTATGTTTCCAGCCCAAACATTGGAGTATGATAGGAAGAATCGTTGTTCTGGTGTAAAACCATCAATTGTAGTCAAAGGTGCATTTTTTGTTGCATTTTTAAATGCCTGAAATGAAACTTGTAGTCCCCCGTGATCTGCAATATTCTCTCCAAGTGTAAATTTACCATTTGCTTTAACGCCTGGAGCTACTTCAATAGCATCAAAAAAGTCAGCCATTACCTTTGCACGTAAATCAAACTTCTTTTTATCATCTTCGGTCCACCAGTTTTTCAGGTTACCATCTTTATCAAACTGACATCCCTGATCGTCAAATCCGTGTGTCATTTCATGACCTATAACCACACCTATTGCACCATAATTAAACGCATCATCAGCATTCATATCGAAAAATGGATATTGTAAAATTCCAGCAGGGAAGCAAATTTCGTTTGTAGATGGATTGTAATAAGCATTTACAGTTTGAGGTGTCATCAGCCACTCATCTTTATCCACTTGTTTACGAGCTGCCTTAGCAAACATATATGCACTTTCAAAGCGGTTAGCACGTTGAATATTTGCGTAATAGGAGTCTTTACTAATTTCGAGATTCGAATAATCTTTCCATTTGTCAGGATAACCAATTTTCACGTGAAACGTATTCAGTTTTTCATTAGCTTTAATTTTGGTAGAATCACCCATCCACTCTAAAGCATTAATACGTTGTCCTAACGATTCCTGAAGGTTATGCACAAGTTTCAGCATGCGTTCCTTAGCCTCTGCAGGAAAATATTTTTTTACATACATCTGCCCTACTGCTTCACCTAAAACACCATCAACATTGCTTACAGCACGTTTCCAGCGAGGCGATTGCTCAGTTTTTCCTGACAAAGTTTTGCCATAAAAATCGAAGTTTTGAGCCGAAATTTCATCGCTTAAGTAACCGGCAGCACCATCTATTACTTTCCATTGAAGATAGGCAATTTGAGCAGCTAATGGCTCTGTAACGATTATATTTCCTGCCTCAACTAATGATTCTTTTTGCGAAACACTGATATCTTTAATTTTAGTAACACCCAACGCTTTGAAATAATCATTCCATTGAATTGATGGTACAAGCTTTTGCAAGTCAGCAATACTCATTTTATTATAATTAGCATGAGGATCGCGTAATTTCACCTGATCGTAAGCTGCTTTTGCCAAACGGGTTTCAATTTTTAAAACAGATTCCATGTTCTGTTTCGCAACGACTTCTGTAAAACCGAAAAGCTGAAACATTTTTACGACATGCTCCTTGTATTTATTGCGAATATTTGAAGTTTGAGCATCATTATCGAGATAATACTCACGCTCGCCTAAGCTGATACCACTTTGGTAGGTTTGAACCAAATATTGATTACTGTTCATTGGATCGGCATCCACGTAAACCGTAAAATATGCATCAACACTCGATTGTAAAAGCTCAGGTAATAACTTAGTCAACTCCTGAATTGATTTAATAGCAGCAATTGATTTTAACTGACCTTCAACAGGTTTTATACCATCACTGTTCAGCTTTACACTGTCCATAGCCAGGTTATACAGATCACCGATCTTCTGTTCAACAGTGCCTTTGTCAGCCGGCTTAGCTGCTATTTCTTCGATCAGTTCACGCAGCTGTTTACGGTTATTCTCTGCTAGTTTATCAAAACTTCCGAAACGTGAATACTCACCAGTCAGCGGATTGTTTTTCATCCAGCCACCGCAAGCGTACTGGTAAAAATCAGTTCCAGGAATAGCGGTGGTATCAAGATTGTTCAAATCGATGCCAGAACTCAGTTTGTTGGCATTATTGCAAGCACTTGTCATAAAAATAATGGATAATAAGATTCCCAATTTCATTTTTGAAAAGGAG
Organism: Paludibacter sp.; assembly: GCA_034926015.1. Classification (GTDB taxonomy): domain Bacteria; phylum Bacteroidota; class Bacteroidia; order Bacteroidales; family Paludibacteraceae; genus Paludibacter. The sequence goes on from JAYFRI010000232.1 coordinate 3,829, forward strand.
AAATTGAATTTAATTTTTTGGAACATAAAAAATAATATTTAATAGATTTATTAACTGCAAGTTAGAATATCATCCTCCGATAATTTTGCTTGTTCACGCACTAAAGGTTCATCCACGGCATCGATAATTTCGAAAAGATCTTTTAAAGTTTCAGCTCTTAACATAGCTATTCGCGTATCTTTAAAATTAGGAATTCCTTTGAAAACAGGTGTAGCTGCTAAATGACGACGACTATGAATAATACCTTTCAGACGTTTATTCAAAAAATCATCTGAAAAACTTTGGAGAAAATCACCATTTAAATGAAGTGTATCACTTTCGTCCAAATCGAGCCATTTAACAGAAGCAATAACATGTTCTTTAAGTATTGCTTTTTGTTCATCAAAATTTAGTATTTGCTTGTGCTCACCAGTTCGAAAAAAGTGTTTTATTTCCGAAAAAAACCAGGGACGACCAATGGAACCACGTCCCACCATAACAGCATCCACACCATAACGATTAAAGCATTCTAAAGCACGCTCAGGTGTAGTAACATCTCCATTACCGATGATGGGTATCATCATTCGCTGATTATTCTTAACATCTCCAATCAACGACCAATCGGCATCACCTTTGTACATCTGCGAACGGGTACGACCATGAATTGTTAATGCCTGAATGCCACAATCTTGCAATTGCTCAGCCAGTTCTACAATCACCTTATTATCGTCGTCCCAACCCAAACGTGTTTTTACAGTTACCGGAAGCTTCACTGCTTTTACTACATCCGAAGTAATCTTAAGCATACGTGGAATGTCACGCAAAAGCCCCGCTCCTGCCCCTTTACCTGCCACTTTTTTTACCGGACAACCGAAATTTATATCTATAATATCCGGATTTGCTTCTTCGGCTATGCGAGCCGCTTCAGCCATCGATTCGGGATCGTGTCCATAAATTTGAATCGCAATCGGACGCTCTTCAGGGTAAATAGTAAGTTTTTGTACCGTGCGATTTACATCGCGAATCAATGCTTCGGACGAAACAAATTCGGTATATAACATATCGGCTCCAAAACGTTTACACAACAGACGAAATGCCGGGTCGGTAACATCTTCCATGGGAGCCAAAAAGAGCGGTTTATCTGGAAATTCTATATTCGAAATCTTCATATTTATACAAAATGGATGCAAAGTTAGAAATAATATTGATACACAACAATTACAGGAATATAATAAACTCATTTTCAATAATAATTGTTCTGATTAAGGCAAAATAAAAAATCCCTGATTGAAAAAATTCAATCAGGGATAATATAAACATTTAATATCTTATTATTTCTTTACTGCAATTTCAGCATACTTTGGTTCATCAATATAAACTTCAACCTTTAAAGGATTCCGTTTGTATTTAAATATTTTATAAAAATGGAAAAACAAAACACCAACATTGAAAGCCAGTGCCAACGCACTCAACGTCCATAAGGCATCAGGATTGTGAGATGATTTAACAGCAAA
>JAYFRI010000123.1:0-1821 GCA_034926015.1 Paludibacter sp.
TTTGGCATTCCACAGGAAATTTTGTTCTTCGCTTCCGGCAACTGCTCCATCAAAAGCTGCTCTGAAGCCATCCAGTGATTCTACTGGTATATTTCTTGTTTTTGCGGTGTTTTGCATGTATTCGTCTACAAGTTCGGCAGTGATTTTTTTGTACGCTGCGAAAACAAGTATATTCGACCCTTCCAGTATTTGAGGTTGCTGGCAAGCTTCGTTGTAAATTCTCTGACGAAGTGCTGCATCTTCTATTTCAAAAACTTTGAAACCTTGTAGTCCGAAAGAGGTTGGTGCCAAACGAATAGCTTCTTTTATATTGTCTACTTTTTCCACCGGCACTTTGGCTTTGTTCATTCTTTTGGTGGCGTAACGCCAGTTGAGTTGTTCTATTAAGCTCATAATTTATTTGTTTTGTTTATTGAATTTGTTGTATAACGTCATAACTGAACAATCGTTCATTTATGTTTATGTTTTTTTTTGATTAAATGCTAATTGCTCTCCACGAAGCTTCGAAAATGTCAACTAGATCTTTAGTGCTTAAGCTCGTTTTGTCGGCTTTCGATTTTTTGACAAGATAACTTAAGGGTGAAAATAATAGACTGTAAATGATATCATTTTCGATCGGCCGGAGTAATTTCTCATTTTTGCTCCGTATAAATAATGACTCGAACACAGGGCAAAAATCCATTCTGTATGTTTTTTCCATATGTTCAAATAATGGTGAGTTGCTATAGTTTTCTAAAAAAACATATTCTTCTAAATTGTCAATAATGTATTGATAATGATTTAAATATATGCTTCTGAAAGTTCCTTTTGCAACTGTCATTTCCATGCCTTCGGCAAAGTAAGAATGTCCCATTCGTTCCTTGACATGAATGAAGAGTTTCTTGATCATGTCTTCCTTGTTTTCGAAATAAAGATAGATGGTTGCTGGAGAAACGCCGGCTTCCGAAGCTATCTTCGAAATAGCACTTCCCTCGAATCCGTCGCGGTTGATCACTTTGATGGCTGCTTTATAGATGCGTGGTATTTTATCTTCGTCTCTTACTCTCATGCTGCAAAGATAAGTGAATGATCGTTTATTTAAGCTGTGTTTTTACAAATATTTTCGATAGCAAATATCTATTACTGTATAGATATTTGCTATTTGTGTTCTAACTGCTTGTTTGTGAGTTGCATATATTGTAATGTCGGCTTTGGTTGCCGGTGGAAGCGCTATGAAGATTGATGTATTATTATATTTCAACGAAAAGTTTTTCTTTGCTTTTTCGCACTTTCGGAAGATTAGCATTGTAATCTTTTTCTTCGTCGCGATTGCCAAGTGCCAATAAGCAAACGGTACCCAGGTTTTTATCTTCTAACTCAAGTATGCTGTCGAGTTCTTTTGAATTAAAGCCTTCGATGGGTACCGAGTCCACATTTTCGGCAGCAGCGGCAACTAACCCAAAACCGAGAGCGATATAAGCCTGTCGTGCTGCCCAGTTGAAATTGTCAGCATCGCTGCGCATAAGTAAGTAATTCAACATTTTTCGGAAACCTTCTGATTTTTCTTTTGGCAAAGTTCGTGCACTTTTAAATAGTTCGAAATACTCGTCGAGTATTTCGGAGTTTATTGATTTGTTGGCCGCAAAAACAAGTAAATGAGAGCAGGTTGGAATTTGCGGTTGGCCTGTGGCGGCAAGGTTAAATATTTTTTCTTTCATTTCCTGGCTTTTGATAACGAACACCGTGAAAGGTTGAAGTCCCAAAGATGTGGGAGCCAGGCGAATGGCTTCAAGAATATTTTCTGCTTTTTGTGCATCTATAGATGTGCCATTCATCATTTTA
>JAYFRI010000071.1:0-14882 GCA_034926015.1 Paludibacter sp.
CAAGCCTGACTTTAGCGATGATATCGATGACGAATTGCCTCGTTTTGCAGTAGTTGGAAGGCCTAATGCGGGAAAATCATCTATTGTTAATGCTTTTATTGGCGAAGAACGCACGATCGTAACTGATATTGCCGGTACGACACGTGATGCGATCTATACCAAATTCAATAAGTTCGGCCATAATTTTTATCTTGTCGACACTGCCGGAATCCGTAAAAAAGCCAAAGTAAACGAAGATTTGGAGTATTATTCAGTAGTGCGTTCTATTCGTGCGATCGAAAACTCGGATGTTTGTATTTTGATGTTAGATGCTACCCGTGGACTCGAAAGTCAGGACTTAAATATATTTTCGCTTATTCAGAAAAATAAAAAGGGACTTGTTGTTTGTGTAAACAAATGGGATTTAATTGAAAACAAGGAAGCAAACGATATAAAGAGGTTGGAAAAGGAGATACGTGACCGATTGGCTCCTTTTGTCGATTTCCCGATTATCTTTACTTCGGTTACTACTAAACAACGTATTCTGAAAGTGGTGGATACTGCTGTGGAAGTTTACGAAAATAAATTCCGGAAAATACCTACTGCCAAACTCAACGAGTATCTTCTACCGGCCATTGAGAATTATCCTCCTCCTGCATTGAAAGGAAAGTTTATAAGAATAAAATATGTAACGCAATTGCCAAATACATACATTCCAACATTTGTATTTTTTGCCAATTTGCCACAATATGTGAAAGAACCCTATCGTCGTTTCCTCGAAAATAAAATCAGAGCAAAGTATGATTTTACCGGAACTCCGATTCAGATTTTCATTCGTCAGAAATAAAAGACAGAACTAAAAAAGCAGCAGCGAAAGTAATTTACTCTCGCTGCTGCTTTTTTTGTACTGTTGTTTGAAGAATGTCTTTTAAAAACCACTATATACTACATTCAGTTTCATAGGTCGTTTGGAGTGAGTGCCAGAGCATATTTTTACTGCTCTCATGAGGTTTTGTGGTTTTACTTCAATAATTGACTTATTGCCATCGTAGAGCAGCGACACGGGAACTAATATGAAGTTAATGTCCTCTTGCGTACCTGTATTGTTCAGTTCTTTTGTGATCAGTTTTGCCAGGTTGAAGGAATAATAATAAATTGTTTCGTCGGTGTCTTTATCCGTTTCGTAGGAAATACTTGTAAGTATAGCCGTAGTGTCGGTCGGAAGCTCTCTTTTGCTGAAAAAGTCTTCGTATTCAGATTCTTTGATCAGCAACATAGAGGATGGAAGTGGTTGCGCCAATTTGTTTTTGTCTATTTCGGCTACATCAACTCTGAGAACAGCTCTGTTGATTAATCGTGTTTTTCCGTTTACGTTGGTTTTAGCTTGCAGCTTGCTAAATGGCATATTTATTTTGGTGTATATGTTGGCCGGAGCCGACACGGCATTGATTTCGGGCGTTGCATCGAAGTTTTGTTTTATTTTCGTAACGTTGGGGTGCTGAAAGCGGTTGACCTGACGGACTTCTTCGTTGGCCGGATAGTTCATATACGTTTTTATCACTACTGTCGAGTCGGTCACTCCGTCGGCTGCTTTTGTTTTGTATGTGTAGTGAAAGTAATAACGCATTAAAATAGTCCTTATGTACAGCATGCTGGCCGATCCAAAATCAGTTGTGATATAAATGCCGTTGAATGTTTTATGAAAATCGTTCGCAGTGTCGTCGGTGTATCTCTTTTTAAGTTCGGGCGAGAATCTTTGAACGAAATCCTGCGATAGTGGAAATTCGATAGCAGAAGAGTCGGGACGCGTAATTACCGCATCTTTCACCGTAAATATTCTTCCTCCAAGTTTAATGTTTTTGTCCGAATACTCGTTTATGTTTATGTCCGATCTGTACAAACCGGTAAAGTTAAAGGTTTTTCCTTTGTTCATTTCGTATATGTTCACTTCCATTGGCGAGTACTTGTCGCCAAACCACGAATAATAATACATTATTAATTTGGCTGAGTCGGGAACAGCATTGGCAGGAAACGAAACATCCACGGGAGGTTGTAGTTGCGTCAGAATGTCGGCATAGGTGGTGCCATAAGTGTAATCAACAAAAGTTCCTAACATCAAGGAGTCTGGTCTCGAATACATGTACGGAACAATAATATTCTCCGTATTCATATTCAATGTGGCGGTGTCGACAATAATTTTATCACCTTCGGGTTGAATTTGAGATCCCATTTCTGTGAGTGTGTCGGTGCACGAGGCCGTAAAGAGCGAGATCAGGAGAAATAAAAGATACGAGTTGAATTTCATACGATATGAAATAATTGTTGATTGATATTGTGTTGAATTTTTTGTGAAGTTAAGTTTAAAATCAAGTCAGGCTATCGTAAAATCTCACATAATCATCTGCATAGTCTTCGCCCTCCACATGAGGCAGGAACTTGATGTTTTTTTCTTTGATGTAGTCGGTGATGCCCGGATTGATTTCTTTGCTCGACTGAATCACGCCATCCGAAAAATCGATGGCCAGTTTAGATAAAGCCACATAATCTATCACTTTGTCTTTTACCTGAAACACATGTTTTTTCTCAATGCCTTCAAGCAATAGTCGTTCGGCAAACAGGTTTCGGAATGGTTTTTTGAAATCATCGTTAAAAACCGAATATACAACTTTCGAATGTTTAAAAAAAGGATCCTGATTATAGGCTTTTTTGATGTACAATGGTGCCAAAGCAGTCATCCAGCCCTGGCAATGAATTACATCGGGAGTCCAACGGAGTTTTTTTACAGTTTCCATCACTCCACGTACAAAGAAAATGGTGCGTTCATCATTGTCTTCGTATTCGTTGCCATTTGCATCTGCGATTGTTTCTTTTCTGTGAAAATAATCATCGTTGTCGATAAAATAAACCTGCATGCGGGCTGCCTGTATCGAAGCTACTTTAATAATTAATGGATGATCTGTGTCGTCAATAATTAAATTCATGCCAGATAAACGAATTACTTCGTGCAGTTGGTTTCTTCGTTCATTAACGGCTCCGAATTTTGGCATAAAAGTTCGGGTTTCTCTCCCTCGGTCCTGTACTGCTTGTGGAAGATATCTCCCCATATTGGCAATTTCAGATTCAGGTAAATAAGGGTATATTTCCTGAGAAATATACAATACTTTGTTCACTTTTTTCATACAAATAAATATTCGAAGCTTGAAATACATTCGGTATGCAAAGATATATAAAAAAAATCGGATGTACACAAGACTTATAACCAAAATGTTAAGTGGAATTATATTCTAAATATTAAATTTGTGTTTTTCTTTCAACTTTATAAATCATTACAATTCATTCTATCAATTGATTAATGTTGTTTTCATGCTGTTGGCTAACGCTAAACGAAAAGTTGTTTTTGATAAATTTAACTAAGCCTGTTAGTGTTTTTTATAGCTTTGCACTAAACTATAGCTTTGTAATTCAATTAGCTAAAAAACAATAAACATATGTTGCAAAAACCTTTTATTCATCTATACCGAAGGCGAGTGACCTTATAAACAAATAAGTTTTTGTACTTTTGCAGCGTTTTTTAATGATAATTTGAAAGATTACGGAATAAAAATTCACAGACAGAATGAAAATAATTTCGAATGTTGAGGAGCTGAGATCTGAAATACAGTCGGTTAAGAATGCCGGACGTACAATTGGGTTTGTTCCTACTATGGGAGCTTTGCATGATGGGCATATTTCTCTTGTTGAACGATCGGTAAGCGAAAATGATTTCAATGTAGTAAGTATATTCGTTAACCCAACACAGTTTAATAATTTAACGGATCTTGAAAAATATCCCCGCAAAATCGAAGCTGATGCACAACTACTTACCGCAACAGGTTGCGATTTGATTTTTGCGCCTCAGCCTTCTGATATATATACAGTTGATGAGATGAAGCAAGCGTTCGAGTTCGATTTCGGAGGCCTTGATAAGGTGATGGAAGGTAAATTTCGTCCCGGACATTTTAATGGAGTGGTGCAAATTGTAAGTAAGCTTTTTGCTCTGGTTTGTCCCGTTAAAGCCTATTTTGGCGAAAAGGATTTTCAACAATTGGCAATTATTCATCGTATGGTTAATGTTTTGAATATGAGTGTTGAAATTGTTGATTGCCCTATCGTGCGCGAATCTGGCGGTTTGGCTATGAGTAGCCGCAATGAGCGTCTTACTCCCGAACAGCGGAAAATTGCTGTAAATATATCAAAAATCTTGTCCGAAAGTCGTAACTTTGTGCCTGATTTAAACCCCGTTGAACTGAAGCATTTGGTCACTGAGCGTCTTAATGAAATAGATGGCCTTGAGGTGGAGTATTACGAAATTGCAAATATTGAAACGCTTCAAACTGCCACCAACTGGGAAAAACCAACGGTGGGCTGTGTGGCTGTTTTTTGCGGCGAGGTTCGTTTAATCGATAACATAAAATATCCAACAGTTTAAAGCAGAAACGCTCAGACGATAATCCCTGGGAATAGAGAGCTATAAATGGTTATATTTTTATTCCTTTTTTTAAAAACACACAATTTGTAATTATGTTAGTCACCGTAGTAAAATCAAAAATTCACAGAGTAACAGTTACCGAAGCGAATTTAAACTATATAGGAAGCATTACCATTGATATGGATTTAATGGATGCAGCCAATATCATAGCCAACGAAAAAGTAAGTATTGTTAACAATAACAATGGTGAGCGATTCGAAACTTATGTAATCCCGGGCCAACGTGGATCAGGGGTGATTTGTCTCAATGGAGCTGCCGCCCGTCTTGTTCAACCAGGAGATATTGTTATTATTATGTCGTATGCAATGATGGAAATGGACGAAGCCAGGACATTCAAGCCTGCTGTCGTTTTTCCTGATACTGCCACCAACAAAATAGTATAAATCCAATAAAAAATCTGAGTAGATGAAAGTGGTGATTATAAAATACAATGCTGGAAATATACGTTCAGTAATGTTTGCGCTCGAACGTATTGGAGTCCATGCAGTTGTAACCGATAATCATGACGAAATCAGAAGTGCCGACAGGGTTATTTTTCCCGGAGTGGGCGAGGCTTCATCGGCAATGAAATACCTTGCCGAAAAAGGTCTCGATCAGCTCATTTGTTCGCTTAAACAACCAGTTTTGGGCATTTGTCTGGGTATGCAATTGATGTGTGCTTCGTCGGAGGAAAATAATACCGTCTGTCTTGGCATTTTTTCCGAGAAAGTGAAACTTTTTCCTGCTACCGATGGATTCAAAATCCCTCATATTGGCTGGAATAATATTGCTGATCTCAAAACAAATTTAATGAAAGGCGTCGACGAAAATACATATATGTATTTCGTGCATAGTTATTATGTCGAGGCTTGCGAGCGGGCAATAGCAAAAACAAATTATATTCAGACCTATAGCTCTGCATTGCAAAAGGATAACTTTTATGCTGTGCAGTTTCACCCGGAAAAATCGGGCGAAGCTGGTCAGCGAATTCTCGAGAACTTTATCAACTTAACGATAGAATAATATTCAATAGGTCACATTTTTAACCAACCTGTAATTTTCTTTCTTATAGCTCTAAAAAAATGAATTTTGAACTACAACATACCGACCCGAATTCAAATGCGCGTGCCGGCAAAATAACTACTGATCATGGAGTGATTGAAACGCCGATTTTTATGCCCGTAGGCACGGTGGCATCAGTCAAGGCCGTTCATTTTCATGAGCTGAAAGAGGATATTAAGGCTCAGATCATTTTGGGAAATACCTATCATTTGTATCTGCGGCCTGGTATTGATACGCTTGAGCGTGCCGGTGGTTTGCATAAATTCAACGGTTGGGATAAACCAATTCTTACAGATAGTGGTGGTTTTCAGGTTTTTTCTCTCTCCGAGAATCGAAAAATTAAAGAAGAAGGTGCTACTTTCAGATCGCATATCGATGGAAGTAAACATTTGTTTACTCCTGAAAGAGCTGTAGACATACAGCGTACAATTGGTGCCGATATCATCATGGCTTTTGATGAGTGTACTCCCGGAACTGCCGATTATCAGTATGCTAAAAAATCGATGGAGCTGACGCATCGCTGGCTCGATAGAGGAATCAGGCATTTCGACAATACCGAACCAAAATACAATTATTCTCAGGCTTATTTTCCTATTGTTCAGGGATGTGTGTATCCCGATTTGCGTCGTGCTTCGGCCGAATTCATTGCTTCGCAAAACCGTGAAGGCAATGCAATTGGCGGGCTGGCAGTGGGCGAACCCACCGAAAAGATGTACGAAATGATAGAGATTGTGAACGAAATTCTGCCTAAAGATAAGCCACGTTATTTGATGGGAGTGGGTACACCTCAGAACATTCTCGAAGGAATTGAACGTGGAGTTGATATGTTCGACTGTGTTATGCCTACACGCAACGGGCGTAATGGAATGTTGTTCACATCGCAGGGCATTATGAATATGAAAAACGAAAAATGGAAAAATGATTTTTCGCCGCTTGACGAATTTGGAACTTCATACGTTGATAGATGTTATACAAAAGCATATCTTCGACATCTGTTTGTGAGTAAGGAGCTGTTGGCTATGCAAATAGCCTCTATTCACAACCTTGCATTTTACTTGTGGCTAGTGGGAGAGGCTCGTAAGCACATCATTGAAGGTGATTTCATGCATTGGAAAAAAGCAATGGTGGAACAGGTGGGAAGACGACTTTAAAAAAAATATTCTGTGCTTATTTCTTACTAAAATATATTCATCTGAGTTAATTGGTTAAATGCAATGAAAATTGATTTTCAGCAATATAAACTGAAGCGAATTGATACCTACATCATCAAAAAGTTTCTGGGTACGTACTTTTATTCAATTGTACTGATTCTTAGCATCGCCATTGTTTTTGACCTCACAGAGAAACTTGATAACTTTTTCGATAACAATGCGCCTCTGAATGCCATTGTTTTCGACTATTATCTTAATTTCATTCCTTTCTACATGAATATGTTCAGTCCGCTGTTCACGTTCATTGCCGTTATATTTTTTACTTCAAAAATGGCCACAAATACGGAGATAATTGCTATCCTTGCAAGTGGAGTGAGCTTCAAGAGATTAATGCTTCCCTATTTTATCTCGGCGGCTGTAATTAGTTCTATTGCTTTTGTGCTGGGTGGTTATGTTATTCCTCCTGCCAATGAAAAATTGATTAACTTTGAAGATAAATACATTAAAAAAGTGAAATCGGAATATGCGAGGAACGTGAAGATGTAGGTGGAGCCGGGTGTAATTATGTACATCGAGCGCTACGAGATAGCTGATAATAAAGGGTATCGATTTTCGCTCGAAAAATTCGATGACAAAAAACTTACTTCGCGTTTGACTGCTCAAACCATTACGTGGGACTCCGCCTATAACTGGAAGATTACCGACTACCTGAAGCGCGACTTTAATGGTATGCGCGAATCAATTTCGAGTGGAGTAAGCCTCGATACAGTCATTAAAGTGCAGCCACGGGAGTTTTTTATAACTTCGGCAGAGAGCGTTCAGCTGAATAATATGGAGTTGAGGGATTATTTGCAACGACAAAAATCAAGAGGAGTTGGAAATATTCAGAAGTTTGAAGACGAGTATTATAAACGCTATTCTATGCCTTTAGCTGCTTTTATTATGACGCTTATCGGAGTGTCTCTTTCATCGCGCAAAGTGCGAGGAGGAATGGGCTTTCATCTTGGAATAGGGCTTGCATTGAGTGCTTTGTATATATTGTTCTCAACGCTTTCTACAACATTTGCTGTTGGTGGGTTGCTTTCTCCTTTCCTTGCCGTTTGGCTTCCAAATTTTGTGTTTTTGGGTGTCGGTATTTATTTGTACAGAACAGCACCAAAATAACAATCCCGGCAAAATATCTTTTCTTTATTCCTTAATGACGTTTGGAAACAACCCTGCTGTACGAACAAAAAAGAGGCTGCGCGGGGATGTCTGTGTGTGTTTTTGGGGAGGAAGAGGCTGGTAGGTTCTTGATCATCAAAACTAAACTGAGATGAGAATTTCAAAAGGCATTTTTCGTATTCATCTTGTTACTAAATACATATCGCTTCATACAACTTTTATACACAAGAGAATGTTTTATTGAAAAAAAATAAATATTTAAGAGTATGAAACTTGTTATTTTTGGAGCCGGAGGTAAAACCGGAACTCTTGTTACGCAGCAGGCATTGGATGCAGGTTACGAAGTTGTAGCCTATGTTCGTCGACCGGATTCGGTAACGTTAGAGCATGAAAACCTGAAAGTTGTGGTGGGAGAATTGAGCGATAGAGTTAAAATAAAAGCGGTAGTTGCCGGCGCCGATGCTTGCGTGTCTACGCTGGGTGGAAAATCGCTTACAAAACGTGCTACAGAATTTACGCAGGGCATTCGGCATATTGTTGATGCGATGGAGGCCGAAGGAGTAAAGCGTTTTATTTATATGTCGAGTGTGGGAGCAGGCGAAAGTCGTTTCCTTATGGGGCAGCCTGCTCGTTTTATGATTGCCGATGTTTTGCTTCGCATACCGCTGGCCGACCATACTCTAAACGAAAAACAAATAGCCCAAAGCTCGCTCGACTGGATCGTGGTTCGCCCCGGAGGACTTACAGATGGACCGCTATCACCCGTTGTTAATCATGGTACGGAGAAGGTGAAAATTAAAGGAAGTCCTACTATTTCGCGTGCCAGTGTTGCCGCGTTTATGGTGGCTCAAATCACCGATAAAACCTACATTAAAAAAGCGGTGTGGCTTTATGCTTAAGCCTGTTTTCTTTGTTTGTGGATGAAAACTAAATGATTGTAGTCTTTCGATTTTTGTGTTGAAACAGTGGAATGTGGTTGTCGTTTCGTTTCTGCAGTTAGTTGTTTTTTTTGTGTGATATCAAAATAGTAGAGTAATTGTTTATTTATCAATTATTTAAAATAAACGATTGCAAATAATTTCATTGTCACGAAAAATCTCACTATCTTAGTGCGATTTTTGGAACAGAACAGGCTGAAAAACTAAAAATTTTTAAATAGATTTATGAAAAATAATTATTGCATTATAATGGCTGGTGACATTGGAAGTCGTTTCTGGCCTTTCAGCAGAAATAACCGTCCTAAGCAATTTCTTGATTTTTTTGGAACCGGTCGTTCTCTTTTGCAAATGACTTTCGACAGATTTAGCCGGCTTATGCCTGTTGAAAATATACTTATAGTCTCCAATATTTTATACAGAGATTTAATACTGGAGCAATTGCCCGAAATTAAGCCCAGTCAGGTGTTGCTTGAACCAAACCGCCGAAATACTGCGCCCTGTATTGCTTATGCAGTTAACAGGATTAAATCAATGACCGACAAAGCCAATATTGTTGTTGCTCCGTCCGATCATTTGATAATGAAAGAGATAGATTTTATCGATGCTATAAAAACCGGTCTCGATTTTGTTGAAAAAAATGACAGCCTGCTTACCCTCGGCATTAAGCCCAGCCGTCCCGAAACCGGATACGGGTATATTCAGATTGACGAAGGTGACACAAACTTGCGCAAGGTAAAAACATTTACAGAAAAACCAAATGCCGAATTGGCTCAAATCTTTTTCGAAACTGGTGAATTTTTCTGGAATTCGGGCATTTTTTTATGGAACCTCCAAACCATCGACCATGCTTTCCATAGTTTATTACCCGAAGTGGCATTGAAGTTTGACGGAGGAAAAGATGTGTACAACACTGCTGATGAACAGAAGTTTATAGATGAGATGTACGCAACTTGCCCGAATATATCTATTGATTATGGTATCATGGAAAAAGCAGCCAATGTGCATGTGCTGTGTTCCGATTTTGGTTGGACTGACTTAGGCACTTGGGGCTCGCTATACGAGATGTCGGAAAAAGATGTTGATGCAAATGTTACATTGAAATGCAAAACAATGTTTTACGAAAGTAAAAACAATATTGTGGCTCTTCCGCCGGATAAATTAGCAGTGATTCAGGAACTTGATGGATATATTGTGGCTGAATCGGACAATGTGTTACTGATTTGCAAACTGGAAGATGAACAAAGAATCCGGCAGTTTGTAAACGATGTAAATGTGAACCAGAACGGTCAGTTTAGTTAGTATTTTAAATTTTAAAAACACAACTTTATGGGACTATTTAATTTATACAAGCCAAAAGAGTATAAGTATCGTTACATTTATTACGATCCGAAAAAAGAAGCGAGTAAAGAACGCGAGAAAAAGATGGAGGAAAGTAAAACCAACGCAGATGGCACTTATAAACCAACAATTCTCAAGCGGGGAGCTTTTCGCGAAATGGCAAATCAAAATAAAAGTATAAGGCGAGAGCAGGCAAGAAGTTCGAACATCAGAATCTTTATTATTCTTGCGCTTTTACTTGCAATTACTTATTTTCTTATCAAATAATAAAAAAAATCAGAAGGTTCTTAGCGGATTATCCTTCTGATTTTTTTGTAATTCACATCAACAATCACATTTTTTTATAAGTCGTTCATGTCTTGTATAACAAAAGTGTGTAATATTTTTTTTTGAAAATAAATGAGTGATATAATTCATCTTCTGCCCGATGCTGTGGCCAATCAGATTGCTGCCGGTGAGGTTATTCAACGCCCGGCCTCTGTGCTGAAAGAATTGGTAGAGAATGCCATCGACGCAGGAGCCGATTTTATTCAAATAGTGATGAAAGATGCTGGCCGCACGCTGATTCAGGTGACCGATAACGGGAAGGGCATGAGCGAAACAGATGCGCGAATGGCTTTTGAACGGCATGCCACATCGAAAATAAAAGATGCATCCGATTTATTCTCACTTCGCACGATGGGCTTCAGGGGCGAAGCACTGGCTTCGATTGCCGCGGTAGCTCAGGTCGAAATGCGTTCGCGACGTGAGGAGGATGAGTTGGGTGTGGTGATTGAAGTAGCTGGAACGAGGGTTTTTAGACAGGAAGCCATTCAGTGCGAAAAAGGCACCACTTTTCTTGTTAAAAATCTATTTTTCAATGTTCCCGCGCGGCGACGCTTTCTTAAAAGTGATAATGTCGAAAAATCGCATTTGCTTCAGGAGTTTTATCGCATAGCATTGGTCAATGCACAGGTTGAATTTTCCTTTTTCGATGGTGATGAGGAAATTTTTCACTTGCCGGTTTCGAACGTGAAGGTAAGAATTGAAAATACATTTGGCAAAACCCTTAAAAAACGCTTCCAGCAACAGCTGCTGCCTATCGAAACATCTACCAATCTGGTGAGCATTCATGGGTATGTGGGTAAACCTGAATTTGCCCAAAAATCAGCCAATCAATATTTTTTTGTGAACGGGCGTTACATGCGGCATCCCTATTTTCATAAGGCTGTTATGCTGGCTTATAATAATATGATACAGCCTACCGAGGGGCCTAACTATTTTATTTATTTTGAGGTGGATACACAAACAATTGATATCAATATTCATCCTACAAAAACAGAAATAAAGTTCGAAAACGAACAGGCCTTGTGGTCCATTCTTTCGGCGACAGTTAAAGAAGCTCTCGGAAAGTTCAATATCGTACCTTCAATTGATTTTGATCAGGAAGATGCGCCTGAAATTCCTGCCCGTAGTATTCAGCTCGAAAATATTCGTCCGCCTCAAACAAGTTTTAATCCTGATTATAATCCGTTTGTGAGCTCATCGTATAAGCGGCCTGAAATTAATTGGGAGAAATTGTACGGTGGATTCGAAGGTGATACTCCCGATGTTCGGCCTGTAACCCCCTTCCAGGAAGAAGAAATTGCTCCGGAAATAAACACTCAGCAGGACTTGCATCATGCTTTTCAGCAGGAAATATCTGAATTCCAAACGACCAATTTTCAACTGAAGAACAGGTTTATTGTGACCAATGTAAAATCAGGGATGCTAATGATTGATCAACATAGGGCGCATGTGAGGATTTTGTTCGAGTCGTTTTTACAGCAAATGCTTGTTCGAAAGGTGAGTACACAGCAGGTTTTATTTCCGGAAACGCTCGAATTGCACCAGGATGATGCTTTGTATTTTGAACAAATACTTGACGATCTGAATGCTGCCGGCTTTGATTTTAATATGGACGATCGTGAGTTGGTGCAGGTAACAGGTGTGCCTGCTCAATTGGGGACTGAGAGTGTGGTGGCGCTGCTTAAAACGCTGATCGAAAAGGCGAGGACCACTGCGCTGAATTCGGCTGCCGAAGTGAGCGAAAATATAGCGCTAGCGCTTGCTGAGGCTTCATCGATAAAATCAGGTCAGAGTTTGACGAATGAGGAAATGAGTGATTTGATCAACAGGCTTTTTGCCTGCGAAAATCCAAACCATACTCCTGATGGAAAAACTACAATGGTTATTTTTTCGCAGGATGAAATTATGGCAAAATTCAGGTAAAGTATCAATATGACGTAACAAAAAAACCGCCTGAATAAGGCGGTTTTTTTTGTCTGTCGGTTTTTGTGTCGATCGGGAAGTTTAGTCTTCTTTTACCTGAGGGGTAATCAGTTTGTAGCCCTTTCCGTGAATATTGATAATAGCAACATTCTGATCGTCCTTCAAAAGTTTACGTAATTTAGTGATATACACATCCATGCTGCGTGCGTTGAAGTAGTTGTCGTCAACCCAGATTGTTTTCAGTGCAAAGTTACGTTCAAGTATGTTGTTTGCATTGGCAGCTAAAAGGTTCAATAATTCCGACTCTTTGGTAGTTAGTTTTTTTGAATCTCCGTCGTATGTAAGAAGTTGTTTCTGGGCGTCGAACACAAATCCGCCAATGTTGTAAACAACAACATCTTTAGCTTTTTTGCCTTTTACACGACGTAAAATATATTCGATACGATAAAGTAGTTCTTCCATGCTGAATGGTTTCGATAAGTAGTCGTCAGCACCCAGCTTGAAGCCTTGAAGAATGTCTTCTTTCATCGATTTTGCAGTAAGGAAGATGATAGGCACTTCAGCGTTTGATGAACGAACATCGGCTGCAAGAGCAAATCCATCTTTCTTAGGCATCATTACATCAAAAATACATAGATCGTATTTGTTGCGCGAGAAAGCTTTAAAGCCAGCTTCGCCATCAGGTTGCAGGTCAACATCGTAACCCTTTGTCTGTAAATACTCTCTAAGGAGCATGCCAAGATTCTCGTCATCTTCGCATAATAAAATTTTTACTTTTTCGTCAGTCATAACTCGTAATTTTTTAGTGTTGGTATTGTGATAGTGAATTTTGTTCCGATATTTGGTTCGCTTTCTACTTTAATAGTTCCGCGGTGTTCGGTAATTATTTTTTTTACATAGGCCAGTCCCAATCCAAATCCTTTCACATTGTGGAGATTGCCTGTCGATACCCGATAGAACTTTTCAAAAATCCGTTTGAGATCTTCTTTGTGAATTCCTATTCCGTTGTCCTCGATACTTATTAATAAGTTGTCTTTTTCATTCCATGTCTCAATCGTTAGCAATAATGGCTTGTCGCAGTATTTCAGCGCATTGTCCATTAGGTTGAAAATAATATTTGTAAAATGCACCTCGTCAATCAAAGCTACATCCTGGGTTGCATTCAGTTTCGAAGTGATTTGACCTCCTTTGCTTGTTACTTTTAATGAGAAATTGTTTATAATATCCTTTATCAGAGAATTTATTTTCATTTCGTTCAGTTTGAGTATCGATTTATCTTTTTCAAAAATAGATATCTGCAATACTTTTTCCACCATAAAGCTAAGTCTTTTTGTCTCATCGCGTATTACATTCGAAATGTGTTGCAGCGTTTGAGGTGTTTTGCCTACGCTTGGGTCCTGCAACATTTGCGAAGCCAGTGATATGCTTGAAATTGGTGTTTTCAGCTCATGTGTCATGTTGTTTACAAAATCATTCTTCATGTTGTTTAGTTGCTTCTGCCTGAATATGATGAAGATGGCAACAATGAAAATGCAAAAAATAAGTAAAACCAGTAATACCGACGGGAGCAATAAATTCATTGAATTAATTATGTAATTCTGCTTGGTCGGGAATGTTACCTGCAAATAAACTCCTTTGTTCGAATCCTCCGAAGGAAAAAGCTTTTGTGTGTAAACATTGTTGTTTTTATTCAGATGGTTTTGATGGATGTCTTTGTTGCATTTGTAAATGATTTTTCCATCTTTGTTGGCAATTGCATAGTAAAATGGTAGGTTAACTCCATTATTTACAAGTACTTTTTCGAGAATAGAATTTAATTCAACAAAGTTTACACGTTCGCTGATTTCTTTATTATCCGATTCCTTCAACCAGCGAAAAACTGCCTGATCAAGAATCGTTTTCGAACGCGAGAAGTTTTGCTTAAAGCGTTCCTGCAGGTATCTTGATGTTTCTTCTATTGTTGCCTTGCCATGTCCTGTCGAAAGTCGTATCTGTGGTCGGCTGAATTTTTCGGATGTTAACTTTAATTTATCGGTTACACTGTCGATGTTTGTTTGCAGTGTTAGATTCGATTCATCGAACGTTAACAGGTTTTTTTTTTGCCCGCCATATTCCGAGCCTTCAAGGGTTTGTCCCAAATACTCGAGTGCTTCGTTTTCTTCTACAAGTATAACTGTTTGAAAAAGACTACGTTGTACGCTTTCGCTGAACTGATTCTCTATCATTTCGGCGTTAATCATTACGTATCGGGCCTGAATAACAATGAGCCCGACGAAAGTCAGGATCATTGAGATAATTAATATGTAGATGGTTGATCGTTTCATTCTTTTGCAAAGTTACATTAAAATTAAGGAGATTGCGCTCAAATTAATTAAAATTAACCAAAGTAGAGATTAGTTTGCTTTAGCTTTTTCTATAGAGCCGTTAAGACTAAGCCAGATAAATTTGTTTGTTAAGTTAAAACGTATAACTATCAGTTTTAGTTTGTCAAAG
>JAYFRI010000163.1:0-18977 GCA_034926015.1 Paludibacter sp.
AAATATCGGCGCACATGTCGGGCATAGGCGGTTTAGCCGGTGGAATTTTTGGAATTTGTTACCGAATGGCTTATAACCCTACATGGCTACTTATCGGCATACTATGTCTTGCTGCGCTTATTGCTTTGTCACGAATAGAACTTAAAGCCCACACACCCGGACAAACACTTGCCGGATTTACGCTCGCCTTCTTCTCCGTATTTTTACCATGTGTATTTATATAGCACATCTAAAGAAATAGAAGAAGAAATAAACGGATAAAATCAGCTGGACGTGGCCAGAAACAATACAAAATTAATAATTTATCAAACTAAAAATACAAACTAAATGATTACTACAGACCAACTAAAAGATGTGTTGGAGCGCGAGTCCGCGCTGAGGAGGTACCTTTGACATCGACTCGAAGAGCATCCAATTAGAAGAAGAAGAATTACGTACGCAAGCCCCCGAATTTTGGGATGATGCCAAGGCTGCCGAAGTGCAAATGCGTAAAATAAAAGAATTAAAAAAATGGATCAACGGATATAGCGGTGTAAAAACAGCCATTGAAGAGTTACAGTTGGCCTACGATTTTTATCGCGAAGAAGTAGCAACCGAAGAAGAGGTAGACGAAGCTTATCGCCTGGCACTCGAACAAATTGAAACGCTCGAATTGCAAAATATGCTTTCGAAAGAAGAAGATCAGTTTGGTGCTGTGATAAAAATTGTGGCAGGAGCCGGAGGTACCGAAGCTCAGGACTGGGCAAATATGCTTTTCAGAATGTATCAGCGTTGGGCCGAACGTCAGGGCTATAAATGCGAAATCACCAACATTCAGGACGGCGATGAGGCTGGCATAAAAACGGTAACCATGCAGATTGAAGGCGAAATGGCTTACGGTTACCTGAAAAGTGAAAATGGAGTACACAGACTTGTTCGCGTGTCGCCATTCAACGCTCAGGGTAAACGAATGACTTCATTCACATCTGTTTATGTAGTACCATTGGTCGACGATACAATTGAGATTGAGATCAATCAGGGCAATCTGAGTTGGGATACTTTCCGTTCGTCAGGAGCTGGTGGTCAGAACGTAAACAAAGTAGAAACCGGAGTAAGATTACATTATAAGTTTACTAATCCTGTAACTAACGCGCCCGATGAAATCATCATCGAAAACACCGAAAGTCGTTCGCAATTTGGCAACAAAGACAACGCATTGCGCATGCTTCGTTCGCAGCTTTACGAACTCGAACTCGAAAAACGCCGTGCAGCAAGCGCTGTGGTTGAGGCCGGTAAAAAGAAAATCGAATGGGGATCGCAAATACGTAGCTATGTGTTCGACGACCGTCGCGTGAAAGACCATAGAACCAACTACCAGACATCGAATGTGAATGCAGTGATGGACGGTGACATAGATGCATTTATAAAAGCATATTTAATGGAATTCACAGATTAAATGCTTTCATTGAAAGCTCTTTATAATCAGGAGGACGAAACAGGATTGATTTCAGTTTCGTCCTTTTATTTCCACTAATATAGTTGAAGTTTAAATCTTGACAAATATTAAATAAAACCATTCAAATTCGTTTAATGTTTTTTTTCGTTTATTCTTCAGTATTAAAACTCCCTCATCGTAAGTAATGTTAAATCTAATATTATTGATTTATAACAGAGGAATAAAGTTTTTCCGAAATATTTCGTTATTTTGCGGGTTCAAAATTTTGATGAACAAATAGTATCCGAAAAAACTCAACCACTTTACTGAGTCTGAAATATTACATTTGCCTGGCTATCAACTGTACGAAATTATGCAACCGATGAAAAAACCGAATAAATTAAAGATAATCAACGACCCTGTTTTTGGTTTTATTAATATTCCAAATGATTTTCTGTACGATATCATTCAACATCCCTATTTTCAGCGGCTACACAGAATCAAACAGTTAGGACTCTCTTCGGTGGTTTATCCGGGCGCTCAGCACACTCGAATGCAGCATTCGCTGGGAGCAATGCATCTGATGGGCGAAGCCATTGCTCAACTCAGGCAACAGGGGCATGAAATTTCACCTGAAGAGGCCGAAGCCGTACGAGCTTGCATTCTGTTGCACGACATTGGACATGGACCATTTTCGCATGCACTCGAACACAGTTTGGTAAGCGGTATCAGCCACGAAGAAATTTCAATGTTGCTGATGGAGCAACTAAATGCTGAATTCGGTGGAAAACTAGATCTTGCTTTGGTTATTTTCAAAAACGAATATTCAAAAAAATTCCTTCACCAATTGGTATCGAGTCAATTAGACATGGACAGACTGGATTACCTCAGCCGCGATAGTTTTTTTTCAGGGGTCAGCGAGGGTATTATTGGCGCCGCCCGCATCATTAAAATGCTGAATATCCACAATGACCGGTTGGTGGTGGATAGTAAGGGGATTTATTCCATCGAAAAATTTCTTGTTGCACGCCGTCTTATGTACTGGCAGGTGTATCTGCACAAAACCTCTGTAGCAGCCGAGAAAATGCTTGTAAACATACTGAAAAGAGCAAAAGAGTTAGCTGCGCAGGGAGCAGTACTCTTCGGATCACCTGCATTGTGCTACTTCCTTTATCAAAATATCGATAACAAAGCATTTGCAAACCTAAAAGCCCCTATCCAAAACTTTACTTTACTTGACGATGCTGATTTAACATGTGCAATAAAAGTATGGATGACTCACGAAGATATCGTTTTATCAACGCTCTGCCGTAACTTCATCAACAGGCATCTGTTTAAAGTCGAAATAAATACAGAGCCCGTAAGCAAGGACAGGTTTGATGAGCTCTCCAAACAATATGCGGCACACTTTAACATAAGTTCTCATGAAGCTCAGTACTTTATGGGCGACGAACTTGTTGGAACCGACACCTACTCTCCCGAAGATGATAATATAAATATACTATTTAAAGATGGAACGGTTAAAGACATTGTTGATGCTTCGGACATGTTAAACATAACCGTATTGACAAAGAAAGTAGAGAAACATTTCTTTTGCTATTACAAAATATAATTTTTTAACCAGGATAAATAACGTTAATCTTATAGCATTATGACACCTAATTCCGGTCGTTTTAACTCACTTTATTAATTCGATTTTATTATTTATGCATAAATTGGAAATTGTTTCGTACTTTTGCACCCAAATTTTTTAATATGGAGTTTACAGCTCAACAAATTGCAGATTTTATTCAGGGTACGATCGTTGGTGACCCTTCAGTTAAAGTAAAGTCCTTCTCAAAAATAGAAGAGGGTCAACCAGGTACGCTTAGTTTTTTATCAAATCCCAAATATAATCAGTATATTTACGATTGCAACGCAAGCGTAATATTGGTGAATAAAGATTTTGAGCCGGAGAAAGAAGTAAAGGGCACCTTGATAAAGGTTGAAAACGCCTATGAATCACTGGCATTATTATTGACAGTTGTAGAGCAAAGTACACCAAAGAAAACAGGCATTTCGTCGAGAGCATACATTGCGGAGTCGGCTAAAGTTGGTGAAAATGTCTATATTGCTCCTTTTGCATACATTGGCGATAATGTAGTAATAGGCAACAATGCCCGAATTCATGCCAATTGCAGTATCGAGGATTACGCAAGCATAGGTGAAAACACTTTGCTTTATGCAGGAGTAAAAATTTACAGCAACTGTAAAGTTGGGAACAACTGCACGTTACATGCTGGGGTAGTAGTTGGGTCTGATGGTTTTGGTTTCGCACCAACCGACGATGGTTCTTATAAAAAAATTCCTCAAATGGGAAATGTAGTGATTGAAGACAATGTAGAAATTGGAGCAAATTCAACAATCGACAGAGCTACTTTAGGAAGCACGCTGATATGTAAAGGAGTGAAAATTGACAATTTGGTGCAGATAGCACACAATGTAGAAATTGGAACCAATACGGTGATTGCTTCACAAACAGGCGTTGCAGGATCAACAAAAGTTGGAAAGCAGTGCGTTTTTGCTGGTCAGGTGGGCATAGCAGGACATTTACACATAGCAGATGGAACGATTCTGGGTGCTCAAACCGGAGTACCAAATTCGATTAAAACACCTAATCAGGCATATCAGGGCTACCCCGCAGTGCCGGTAAGCATTTTCCGCCGTTCGAGTGTTGTTTACAAAAACCTCTCCGACCTGCAAAAAATAGTGTACGATTTACAGAGAAAAATCTCAGATTTAGAAAAAAAATAAAGATTAATTTTTAGTGCGTTCACTATTGAATAGGGCTGCGCAACACTGAAAAATATTTCAGAATATATGTCGAAACAAAAAACGATAAAACAATCATTCTCCTTCGAAGGAAAAGGATTACACACAGGATTAGATATCACATTAACATTTGTACCTGCACCTGAAAATCATGGCATAAAAATCAAACGCATTGATTTGACCGAGCCAATCATAATAGAAGCACTGGCCGAAAACGTGACTCACACTGTAAGAGGCACTGTTTTGCAAAAAGGTGATGTACAGGTAAGTACTGTTGAGCATGCTCTAGCATCACTTCATGCCTTCGAGATAGACAACTGTTTGCTTGAGGTAAATGCTCCTGAGTTTCCTATTTTGGATGGAAGTGCCAAACATTATGTGGAGAAAATTCTGGAAGCGGGCATTCAGGAGCAGGACGCTGATAAAGATTATTACATTGTCCGTAAAAAAATTGAATACAGCATTCCTGAAACAGGAGCTAAAATAACAATTCTACCCGACGATATATTCAGTTTAGACGTACATATAGGTTTCAAATCGCCGGTGTTGGGCAATCAGTTTGCATCACTCGACCGTTTGAGCGACTTTGCTACTGAAATTTCGTCGGCACGTACTTTTGTTTTTGTACGCGAAATAGAACCTCTGCTGAATATGAATTTAATAAAAGGTGGTGATTTGAAAAATGCAGTAGTCATTTACGATGAGATTATGCCTCAGGAAACGATGGATAAACTTACCGACAAGCTGCACCAGAGCAGAATCGATGCCACCGTCCCTGGTTATTTGAGCGGAAATCTGATTTTCGAAAACGAACCTGCCCGCCACAAATTGCTTGACGTAATCGGAGACTTATCGCTCATAGGCAAACCAATAAAAGGAAAAGTAATAGCCCGCTATCCGGGTCACAAAATAAACACCGAAATCGCGAAACTGATACGCAAAGAAATTAAAAAGCAAGACGTTCAGGCTCCTGTTTACGACGAGACTGTTGCTCCTGTTTTGGATGTCAACGCGGTAAAAAAACTACTACCTCATCGCTGGCCTTTTTTGTTGGTTGATAAAATCATCGACATCAAGAGCAATGTTATTGTAGGCGTGAAAAACGTAACGGTGAACGAAACATTTTTCATGGGACACTTCCCCGACGAGCCTGTAATGCCCGGCGTACTTCTTGTAGAAGCCATGGCGCAAACCGGTGGTATCCTTGTGTTGAATGGCCTTGAAAATGCCGATCAGTATTCGACTTATTTTCTTAAAATCGACAACGTAAAGTTTCGCCAAAAGGTTGTTCCGGGCGATACTATCGTTTTCAGGCTTGAGATGATTGAACCTATGCGCAGAGGCTGTGCTATTATGAAAGGCTACGCTTTTGTAGGCGGTAAAGTTGCCGTCGAAGCTGAGTTTATGGCTCAGATTGTAAAAAACAAATAAATATAACTGTTCAATCGTGAGATTTGAACAAAATAAATATAAATTTAACTATAAAACTAATGAAACAACCTCTTGCTTACATTCATCCTGATGCAAAAATATCATCGTCTGTTGTTGTCGATCCTTTTGTTACCATAGATAAGAATGTAGAAATCGGAGAAGGGACATGGATTGGCTCTAACGTGACCATCATGGAAGGAGTAAGAATCGGAAAAAACTGTAAGATATTTCCGGGTGCTGTCATAGGGGCAATTCCTCAGGATTTAAAATTTAAAGGCGAAGAAACGCTGGCAATTATCGGAGACAACACTACATTGCGCGAATATGTTACAGTGAACAGAGGAACAGCTGCAAAAGGCAAAACTGTTGTTGGAGACAATTGTTTGCTCATGGCCTATTGCCACGTAGCGCACGACTGTGTTGTTGGTAACAATGTTATCATGTCGAATTCAACTCAACTGGCCGGAGAAGTGGTTGTAGATGATTTTGCTATTTTAAGTGGCGCGGTGCTTGTACATCAGTTTTCTCACATCGGTTCCCATGTTATGATTCAGGGTGGATCCAGAGTAACAAAAGATGTACCTCCATTCGTAACTGCCGGTCGCGACCCACTGTCATTTGCAGGTGTTAATTCAATCGGGTTACGCCGCAGAGGTTACAACAACGAGCAAATACGCGACATTCAGGATGTTTATCGCTATCTTTATCAATCAGGAATGAACACAAGCCATGCTGTAGAACGCATCACAGCCGAACTTCCTGCTACGAAAGAACGCGATGAAATTCTTTTATTTATTAAAAATTCTCCACGCGGAATTATCAAAGGTTACTTTGAATAATTAGCGTTTGGTGACGATAGAAAAAAATGTCAGGTGTATTCTATTTACACCTGACATTAACTGTATTAATATCTTACTCATAAATACTTTAGTTTTATGGAAACAATGAACGAAGAAGCGCCAAAGAAAAGTCTGAATTTTATTGAAACTTTTGTAGAACAGGATCTTGCCGATGGCAAAAATGGAAGCCGGATTCAGACCCGCTTTCCTCCTGAACCCAATGGTTATCTGCACATAGGTCATGCAAAGGCAATTTGTCTCGATTTTGGTATCGCACGCAATTATGGCGGCATTTGCAACCTTCGCTTCGACGACACCAATCCGGTGAAGGAAGATGTTGAATACGTTGACTCTATTCAGGAAGATATCCAGTGGCTTGGATATCAGTGGGCCAACATCTATTATGCCTCTGATTATTTCCAACAACTCTGGGACCTGGCAGTTGAATTAATTAAACAAGGAAAAGCCTATATCGACGAACAATCGGCCGAAACCATTGCCAAACAAAAAGGCTCGCCCACAGTTCCCGGTACCGAAAGTCCGTACCGCAACCGACCTGTGGAGGAAAACCTTGCGCTTTTTTATAAAATGAATACAGGCGAAATACCTGAAGGCGCTATGGTTCTACGTGCTAAGATCGATATGGCATCTCCCAATATGCATTTCCGCGATCCGTTGATGTATCGCATCATCACATCTCACCCACATCATCGCACTGGCTGGCAGTGGAAAGCCTATCCGATGTACGATTATGCGCATGGACAATCGGATTATTTCGAAGGAGTAACCCATTCGTTATGTACTTTGGAGTTTGAAGTACATCGCCCACTTTACGACTGGTTTATCGATCAGTTTAAAACATCAGATTATCGTCCGCGCCAGATTGAATTCAACCGCTTGAATCTTACCTACACAGTAATGAGTAAGCGTAAAATGCTTCAACTTGTTCAGGAAGGTTTGGTAAGTGGCTGGGACGATCCACGTATGCCTACTATTTGTGGTTTGCGCCGTCGTGGCTATTCTCCACAAGCCATTCATAATTTTATCGACAAAATCGGGTATACAAAGTTTGAAGCTCAAAACGACATAGGACTATTGGAACATGCTGTGCGTGAAAACTTAAACAAAACAGCCACTCGCGTCAATGCAGTTATCAATCCGGTAAAACTTATTGTAACAAACTATCCCGAAGAATTGGTTGAAATGATGGAAACCGGAAACAATCCTGAGGACGAATCGGCAGGAACTCGCCAGATTCCTTTCTCTCGCGAACTATACATTGAGCGTGAAGACTTCATGGAAGATGCACCAAAGAAATTTTTCCGTATGACTCCCGGCCAGGAAGTTCGTCTGAAAAGTGCTTATATTGTAAAATGCACCGGCTGTAAGAAAGATAAAGATGGCAATATTGAGGAAATCTATTGTGAATACGACGAAATGACAAAGAGCGGTATGCCTGAATCGAGCCGCAAAGTGAAAGGAACGCTGCATTGGGTATCGGCAGCTCAGGCCATCAAAGCCGAGGTGCGACTCTACGACCGCTTGTTTAGCGTCGAAAACCCATCGGCCGATCCACGCGATTTCCGCGACTTGCTCAATCCTGATTCGCTCAAGGTACTTACAAACTGCTACGTTGAACCTTCGCTCCAAAATGCCCGGGCCCTAGATCACTTTCAGTTCCAACGCATCGGATATTTTAATGTTGATCCTGATTCAACTCCAGATCATCTTATTTTCAACCGCACCGTATCGTTGAAAGATAGTTGGGCAAAGGAGCAAAATAAATAATTTTCGGATTACACTGTTTTTCGGATAAACAAATCAGTAAATGTCGATTTGTATATCCGAAAACTGTTTTAAAAACAACATGTTCTGGATGTGCGGTCTTTAGTTTTCTGAAATATGGTTCTGACAGATCAGAACCATGAATGAACTTTCTATACAATGGATGCTTCTGCATTCTAATCTGTTTAGCTTTAAGTACAAATTCAGTTTTTCAAATAACTTATCGAAAAAAACGCAATAAATTTTATTAATTCAAAGCAAAATACTATTTTTGTGGCGAATTTACCGATAAAATGACCAACAGATACGAAGAACTAATAGCCGCATTTGAACTAAAACTGCGAAAACTGATGTCAGAGTACCAGTCATTACAGGAACAAAATGCCGAGCTAAAAGCAGAATTGCAACGGAAACATACCGATCTAATGCATGCTCATCAGGATGTTCTTGAACTTCGGAAAAATTACGACCATTTACGCATTGCCCGAAATTTAGGTGTCAGTCAGGAAGACCGAAACGAATCGAAGCAACGAATAAACAAAATGGTGCGGGAAATTGACAAATGTTTAGCGCTTTTAGATGAATAAAGCGTATGAATAAAAACGAAGAAATATTTAAAATCCACATCCAAATAGGCGGGTTCAGAATGCCTTTGAATATCGCCCGAAAAGATGAGGAGATATACCGGAAAGCAGAAAAACTTGTTGTCAGATTTCTGGATGAATACCAGAAGATCTACAGCCAGCGAGCCACTGAAGAAATACTTGTTTTAGTTGCCTTCAGATTAGCCGTTGCCTTATCAAAACAGGAGATAGACCAGGACTTAGTTCCAATGGCCGAAAAGATTAAACATCTCGACGAAGAATTAAAAACTTTGCTTGCTAAAAAATAAAATTTCGTTTACACTTTGTGTTTTTCCTGCATTGCGTTGATGGGTGATTCAATCAAATTTACTGATTTGATGGATCTCTGTCTTCGGAATGCTTTTTTTTTATAACTAATAACAATGAATCAATCAATATATACAAACAATTAATTTAAAACCAACACAATAAGTATCATGACATCAATAATAATAGGAATCATCGCCTTTGTGCTGGGAACCGGAGGGACATTAGTTCTTCTAAGGGTTTTCAATAAAAGAGCAAGACTTGAGACTGAAGCTGAAGCTGAGCTGCTCAAGAAAAACAAACTGATAGAGGCTAAAGAAAAATTTATTGCACTCAAAGCCGAGCACGAACAACAAGTAATGCAACGCAATGCAAAAGTTCAGGAAAAAGAAGTAAAACTACAGCAGCGCGAAATGCAACTCAACCAGAAACAAGGTGAAATGCAACGTAAAATAAACGAAGTAGAAGCACTTCGCGAAACCCACGAACAACAACTCAGCCTGCTCGAAAACAAGAAAAGAGACCTTGAACACCTGAGCCGTCAGGCTCACGAACAACTCGAAGCCATCTCCGGCTTATCCGCCGATCAGGCCAAAGAGCGACTTATAGAAGCCATGAAGGAAGAAGCCAAAACCGAGGCCATGTCCTACATCAACGATATAATGGAAGAGGCTAAAATGACAGCCAACAAAGAAGCAAAAAAAATAGTTGTTCAGAGCATTCAGCGTGTGGCTACTGAAACCGCCATTGAAAACTCGGTAACAGTATTCCATATTGAATCCGATGAGATCAAAGGCCGCATCATCGGTCGCGAGGGTCGTAATATCCGCGCACTCGAAGCTGCTACCGGAGTAGAAATCATTGTTGACGACACCCCCGAAGCAATTGTCCTTTCGGCATTCGATCCCGTTCGTCGCGAAATTGCACGTTTATCCCTCCACCAGCTCGTTACAGATGGACGTATCCATCCGGCACGCATCGAAGAAGTTGTAAACAAAGTACACAAACAAGTAGAAGAAGAGATTATTGAAATTGGTAAACGTACCACTATCGACCTCGGCATTCATGGCCTGCACCCCGAACTCATTCGTATGGTAGGAAAAATGAAATATCGCTCGTCATACGGACAGAACCTTTTGCAGCACTCACGCGAGGTAGCTAATCTTTGCGCCACCATGGCCTCCGAACTTGGTTTAAATCCTAAAAAAGCAAAACGCGCTGGTCTGTTGCACGATATAGGCAAAGTGCCAGATGATGAACCAGAATTGCCACACGCTATTCTTGGTATGCGTTTGTGCGAAAAATACAAAGAAAAACCAGACATTTGCAATGCTGTAGGCGCTCACCACGACGAAGTAGAAATGGAAACGCTGATCGCTCCCATAGTTCAGGTTTGCGATGCCATATCAGGTGCACGTCCCGGTGCACGCCGCGAGATTGTTGAAGCTTATATCAAACGACTGAACGATTTAGAAAATCTGGCTCTCTCCTACCCTGGCGTTCTTAAAACTTATGCCATTCAGGCTGGTCGCGAACTACGAGTGATTGTTGGAGCCGACAAAATTGATGATAAAGAAACAGAATTACTTTCGTTCGATATCGCTAAAAAGATTCAGGATGAAATGACTTATCCGGGACAGGTGAAGATTACTGTTATCCGCGAAACAAGAGCAGTAAGTTATGCAAAATAATTAATTCTGTTCGAAGGATATCTTTGAACAGAATGATCAGCATTTTCAAACAGGAACGACGAAGGAAAAAATTTCTCCTTCGTCGTTCCTGTTTATTCTCTCAACAGCCATCAAGCCCGAAAAACAATCAGCTGAACTTTACAATAAGCTCTGGCTGCGAAAAGCCAGTCAATCTATTATTTGTCAATAAAAATGCATTTTTCATACCAATAAAAAACAAATTATATGTGCATACAAATGCATTTATATGCAAATATATCAACCAAAACAGCAAAAAAGATTATTTTTTTGTATATTTAATACATCTACTATTGTCCATATGCAAAACTTGTCGTACTTTTGCAGCCGGAATCAATAAATATCCATTTTTTTTGATTTACAGAAATGCACATGAAATGAATAAGAGCCGTAGGAAAGCATTTTTTATTTATCTGATTTAGTTCCATTCAACCAAACAATAAATATAATAAAATGAAAAACAAGCGTAACCGTTTACAAGTTATCTCGGAGATTCTTCGCTCAAATGTAGTGGGGAGTCAGGAGGAGTTATTAAAAATGCTGATCGAACGACAGTGCGAAATTACACAAGCAACACTATCGCGCGATTTGAAACTGCTTAAAGTAGCAAAAACTCCGCTATCCAATGGAACATATAAATATATTTTACCATCCTATAATAAACCAATACCAACGCAACCTACAGTTAACACTCTTATTTCGCACGGCGCCGTACTAAGCCTCGAATTTTCGGGACATTTAGCAGTAGTAAAAACAAAACCCGGATACGCTAGCGCCATAGCCTGGGACATCGACAACAAAGCAACCGATGTAATACTTGGCACTATTGCCGGAGATGATACAATTCTTGTGATTCCACGCGAAGGAGTAAGTCGCGACGACATTCTCCACATGATGAATCACACTTTTGCTGAAAAAGACGAATAAAAAAGCTCCCCCCCAAAAAAAAATAAAGAGCAAGACAAAAAAACATTCAAAATAGAGTATGAACAAAGATATTACCGTTGAAGAAATAACGGTACAAATTGCTGACGAAAAATATTTAGGCTATGTTGACACTATTCTTACAACAATAGCAGATGCAGCCAAAGTACGCGGAACGGGTATTGCCCGTCGCTCGCCCGAATATATCGAGCAAAAAATTAAAGAAGGAAAAGCCATTATTGCTCTCGCCGGAGACGAGTTCGCCGGATTTTGTTATATCGAAACCTGGGGAAACAAGAAATTTGTTGCCAATTCAGGCCTCATTGTAGTGGATAAATTCAGAGGACACGGCCTGGCCAAACGCATTAAAAGAAAGGCGTTCGAACTCTCGCGCCAGCGATATCCGAATGCCAAAATTTTCGGGCTCACCACAGGTTTAGCCGTTATGAAAATAAATTCAGAACTAGGCTACAAACCCGTTACTTTTTCGGAACTCACCGATGATGAATCTTTTTGGAAAGGTTGTCAGAGCTGTGTGAATTACGACATTTTGCAACGCACCAACCGCAAACATTGCTTGTGCACAGGAATGCTGTTCGACCCTGAAAAAGAGAAAGAAAAATAAAAAAAGAAGATAGGTTCAATCATTATAAAGTATTGAAAAATGAAAGAAAAAGTTTTGTTAGCATTCAGCGGAGGTCTTGATACTTCGTTTTGTGCCATGTATTTAGCACAGGAAAAAGGATACGAAGTTCACACAGCTGTTGCCAACACCGGAGGTTTCAGCGAAGCAGAATTAAAAATAATTGAAGATAAAGCCTACCGCTTAGGCGCCAAAAGTCATGTTACACTTGATGTAACTCAGGAGTATTACGAAAAAAGCATCAAATATATGGTGTTCGGCAATGTACTTCGCAATGGCACTTATCCTATTTCAGTAAGCTCTGAGCGTATTTTTCAGGCCATTGCCATTATCAATTATGCCAAAGAAATTGATGCTCAATATGTAGCTCACGGAAGCACCGGAGCCGGCAACGACCAGGTTCGCTTCGATCTGACATTCGACGTTCTTGCACCCAACATCAAAATTCTTACGCCCACACGCGACATGGTGTTGACCCGCGAATACGAAATAAACTACCTGAAGGAACATGGTTTTGTGGCCGATTTCACTAAAATGGAATACTCTATCAACAAAGGTTTGTGGGGAACATCAATCGGTGGAAAAGAAACATTAAAATCAGAACAGACCTTACCCGAATCGGCGTATCCAAGTCAGGTTGAAAAAGAAGGCGAAGAAACTGTTACTATAAGTTTCGAAAATGGCGAAATTTGTGCCGTTAACGGACAAACCAACGAAAACAAAGTACTGCTTATTAATCAGCTCGAAGAAATAGCCAGCAAATATGGTATTGGTCGCGATATGCACATTGGCGACACTATCATTGGCATCAAGGGCCGTGTTGGGTTCGAAGCCGCAGCACCATTACTGATTATCAACGCCCACAAAATGCTCGAAAAGCACACGCTTACCAAATGGCAGCAGTACTGGAAAGATCAATTGGGCAACTGGTATGGCATGTTCCTGCACGAAGCTCAATACCTTGAACCCGTTATGCGCGACATTGAGCAATTCCTGCAAAGCTCGCAACAAAATGTAACAGGAACTGTGATCGTAAAACTTCGTCCGTACAATTACACACTTGTAGGCGTAGAAAGCTCATTCGATTTAATGAAAACTGATTTTGGCGAATATGGCGAAGTTAATCGTGCCTGGAGTGCCGACGACGTAAAAGGATTCACAAAAATCCTTGGCAACCAAATGAAAATCTATTACAACGTTCAGAAAAGGAACGAAAAATAAGCTTCGAAACAATAAAACTAAATGATCACGAACAACAGCTCTGCAAAAACTTGCAGAGCTGTTGTAATATCGTGTATATCAATTGATTTTGATATTTAGAATTAAAATCGTAATTTTGCAGCCTAAAAATAAACTTATAAAAAAATTACTTCATGATTAATGCTCAGGATATTAAAAACGGAACGTGTATCCGTATGGATGGAAAGTTGTATTTCGTTATAGAATTTCTCCATGTAAAGCCAGGCAAAGGCAATACTTTTATGCGCACCACTCTTAAAGATGTTGTCGATGGTCGTGTAATTGAACGCCGTTTTAATATTGGCGAAAAGCTGGAAGATGTACGCGTAGAACGTCGTCCATTTCAATTTGTGTACAAAGAAGGTGACGATTTTATCTTTATGAATCAGGAAACCTACGACCAACAACCCATCGCTCACGACCTGATCAACGGCGTTGATTTTCTGCTCGAAGGCATGAGTATCGAGGTAGTTTCGGATGCATCAACCGACACTGTGCTTTATGCCGACATGCCCGTAAAAGTACAAATGAAAGTAACTTATACCGAGCCCGGAATGAAAGGCGACACAGCGACCAACACACTTAAGCCTGCCACAGTTGAGTCAGGCGCTACTATCCGTGTACCTTTATTCATCACCGAAGGCGAAACAATAGAAATCGACACAAGGGACGGATCTTACCTGGGACGTGTAAAAGCTTAATTGACAATAAAATCAGACTAAACCAATTACAAATCCGACAAACAACAAAGTTTGTCGGATTTTTTTATACATTTGCAATCACAAAAGTTCAGTTGCTATGAAAAACAGAATAAAAAGTTTTGGATATGCCGCCAAAGGCATAAAAGCAGCACTCAAATCAGAGATCAATATGAAGATTCATCTGTTAATAGCTGTGCTTGTGGTGATTTGCGGCATCTTTTTCAGAATCTCGCTCAACGAATGGCTGATCTGCCTTTTGTGTTTTGGCATTGTAATGAGTGCCGAAATCATGAATACTGCCATCGAAACAGTTGTAGACTTAGTGTCGCCCGACAAAAACAAGCTGGCCGGAAAAGCCAAAGATGCGGCTGCCGGTGCAGTATTAGTGGCTGCAATATTTGCAGCTATAGCAGGATTAATTATTTTCGTACCTAAAGTGATAGCATTTATACAGAGTTTCTAAATCAGTTCAATAAATATCTGCCATGAAAAATCCATTTGCAGATTTATTAGATTTAATCTACCCAAATCTTTGCTTCATTTGTGGTGAAACATTGCTGAAAAGCGAATCGCACATTTGCCTCTGCTGCCTGAACAATATCCCGCGCACAAATTACCATTTACTCACCGACAATCCAGTCGAAAAAAGATTCTGGGGAAAAGCACCCATTTTCAGAGGAACTTCATTCTTTTTCTTTCAGAAAGGCTCGCCTTTTCAAAAACTTCTTCACGAACTGAAATACAAAGGAAACAAGGAAATAGGGGAAATACTTGGGCGATATGCAGCTGCAGAACTACTTAACTCTCCCGACTTCTGCAGCATCGACATCATCATACCCATCCCCTTACATCCGAAGCGATTTGCTCAAAGAGGCTACAACCAAAGCGAATGGATAGGTAAAGGATTAAGTGCCGTTCTCGACAAGCCACAGGACACCAACACATTGAAAAGAGTAAAACAAACGACCACACAAACCAAAAAATCTGTTTTCGAAAGATTTGAAAACACTGAAGGTATTTTTGAACTCTCCGGAGCCAAAGAACTCGAAGGCAAACATCTGTTACTTATCGACGATGTGCTTACCACCGGCTCAACGCTCAACGCAGCTATCAACACCTTGCTCAACATTCCCAATGTAAAAATAAGCATTTTCACATTAGCCATTGCTTAACACCAGCCAAGAGATAAGTCAAAAATCCACAGACATTTCATTATCAAAAATTTCATTAAAAAGCAAGTCCGCTAACTATCTCCAATATATCCACACAAAACACAACTATCTATATATCAACACAAAATCATACATTTAAATAAATCTCTGCTAAATTTGAAAAATGCACATTAAACTAAAAGTGAAGTATTTTGTTTAATGAATATAAATCAAAATTTCTATTTAAAATGAGTACAAATCAGGTCATACCTAAAGATATTGAAGAACTTGAGAATGAGGAGTGGTTTTACTCACTCGATTATGTTTTACAACAATGGGGTCCCGATCGTGTAGTGGAGTTGCTTCGTCAGCTTCAGGTACGCGCACACAAAGCTGGCGTGGAATTACCTTTCACCGCCAACACACCGTACATCAACACCATATCCCGATCCAAACAAGTGCCGTACCCAGGCAATCGCGAAATTGAACGCCTTATAAAAAGTGTGATTCGTTGGAATGCTATGGCTATGGTTGTAAAGGCCAATAAAAACGAAAACGGAATAGGTGGACACATCTCTACTTATGCCTCTGTAGCCACTTTACTCGAAGTAGCTTTCAACCATTTTTTCAAAGGAAAAGGCGACGGACACGATGGCGACCAAATTTATTTCCAGGGTCATGCAGCACCCGGAATTTATTCACGCGCTTTCCTCGAAGGGCGACTCACAGCTGATCAGCTGAACAATTACCGCAGAGAATTACAAACAAAAGGCGGATTATCATCTTATCCTCACCCCTGGCTGATGCCTAACTTCTGGGAATTCCCGACAGTCTCGATGGGACTGGGTCCTATCATGTCTATTTATCAGGCACGTTTCAATCGTTATCTCGAAGACCGCGGACTTAAAACAACTTCGCACCAAAAAGTATGGGCTTTTCTGGGCGATGGAGAAACCGACGAACCGGAAGCACTTGGAGCTATCTCGTTGGCTGCCCGCGAAAAATTAGACAATCTTATTTTCGTCATCAACTGTAACTTACAACGCCTGGATGGTCCTGTGCGTGGAAATGGAAAAATCGTTCAGGAACTTGAAGCCATATTCAAAGGAGCAGGCTGGAACGTAATTAAAGTACTTTGGGGAAGCGAGTGGGATGAGCTGCTCGAAAAAGACCACAAAGGAAAACTTGTAAAACGCATGGGCGAAGTGGTCGACGGGCAGTCGCAGAAATTCTCCATAGCCTCAGGCGACTATGTACGAAAAGAATTTTTCGGTACCGATCCTGAATTGCTCGAAATGGTAAGTCACCTCACCGATGACCAAATCCGCAAAATGAAACGCGGTGGTCACGACCCCGAAAAAGTTTATGCAGCTTTTAATGCAGCTGTCAACCACAAAGGTCAACCCACTGTAATTCTTGCCAACACAATCAAAGGCTACGGTTTGGGCGAAAGTGGCGAAGGTAAAAACATTACGCATTCGCAGAAAAAACTGAACGAAGAAGAACTAAAAGAATTCAGAACCCGATTCGGCATTCCGCTTTCGGACGATGAAGTTGCCAAAACACCTTTCTTCCGCTTACCCGAAGATTCTGCCGAAATGAAATATCTGCGCAAGAAAAGAGAAGATCTGGGAGGTTATGTTCCGCAACGAAAAGTAGATGTACGACCTATCAAAACTCCACCAGAAGAAGTATTTGAGGAATTCTATAAAGGATCGGACGGTCGCGAGCTATCAACAACAATGGCTTTTGTTCGTATTCTTTCAAAATTATTAAAAGACAAGGAAATAGGTAAACTTATTGTACCTATCGTCCCCGACGAAGCACGTACTTTCGGAATGGAATCACTTTTCCGTCAGTTAGGTATATACTCTCATGTGGGTCAGCTTTACGAACCGGTAGACAAAGAACTACTCCTTTATTACAAAGAAGCGAAAGACGGACAAATACTTGAAGAAGGAATTACTGAAGCCGGTGCTATGTCATCGTTTATCGGTGCAGGAACAGCTTATGCCACACACGGATTGAACATGATGCCTTTCTTCGTTTATTATTCAATGTTCGGACTTCAACGCATTGGTGACCTTGTATGGGCAGCAGCCGACATGGCAGCCAAAGGATTTCTTGTAGGAGGAACTGCCGGACGCACAACTCTTGCCGGCGAAGGCTTACAACATCAGGACGGTAACAGTCATTTACTGGCTTATCCGGTACCCAACCTTGTAACTTACGATCCTGCATTCGCCTTCGAACTGGCAGTCATCATTCGCGATGGTATCCGCCGCATGTACGAGGAACAGGAAAAGGTATTCTACTACATCACCATTATGAACGAGAACTATCCAATGCCACCTATGCCGGAAGGCGCTAAAGCTGGAATTTTAAAAGGAATGTATCTTTATAAAAACGGCAAAAGCGACGCATTGGAGCTAAAAGCCAACCTGCTGGGTAGTGGAACTATAATGAATGAAACACTAAAAGCAGCAGAAATACTCGAAGAAAAATATGGTGTTTCGACAAATGTGTACAGCGTAACCAGCTACAAAGAACTACAACGCGATGCATTAGATGTTGAAAGACACAATTTGTTGCACCCCGACAAGGAGAAAACACCTTATGTGTCGACTGTAATTCAGAACGATGGAGTCATTGTGGCAGCTTCGGATTATGTGAAAACACTTCCCGATTCTATTTCCAAATGGTTACCAAAACGCTTGTTCACCTTAGGAACAGATGGTTTCGGACGAAGCGAAGGCCGCAATGAGTTGCGTGATTTCTTCGAAGTAGATGCCAAGCATATAGTTACCGCTACTTTGTATGCATTATACAAAGATGGAAAATACAAACTGGCTGACCTTAAAAAGGCCATGAAGGAACAGGGCATTGATGCAAACAAATTAAATCCAATGATTTCGTAGTTCTATTTGTAAGAAAATTTTATAAAAACTACCTTCACTTCGAACAGAAGATCAAGGTTAAAAGAATAAAAATGAAAAACTTTATAATACCCGAATTAGGTGAAAATATAAGTTCGGCTACAATTGTTAAAATACTAATCAAGACAGGAGACATTGTAGCAACTGACCAGCCCGTTCTGGAACTCGAGACTGACAAAGCCACCATCGAAGTTCCTTCGGATGTGAGCGGAAAAGTAGTTGCTATCAATGTTGCCGAAGGCGAAAGCGTGAGCATTGGTCAGGTTATTTTCTCTGTTGAATCGGCCGAATCAACCGAAACGACCCAACAGGCCAAAGCTGAACCAGCAGCAGAAGAAAAACAAGCAGTTGCTCCTCCTCAACCAGAAGCACAGCCCGTAGAAGCACCTCAACCAACAGTTGTGGCAGCATCTTCAGTTCAGGACTTTAAACTCCCCGACTTAGGAGAGACTATCAGCAAAGCAACCATTATCAAAGTAATGGTGACCGTGGGCGAAAAGGTAA
>JAYFRI010000041.1:0-15913 GCA_034926015.1 Paludibacter sp.
TGAATTATGCCGGACTTGCTGCGGGTGCATCGCCTTTTGACGAAAGTGAAATGGACGATTTTGAGCAAATGATTGATACTAACGTCAAAGGGCTGCTTTATGTAACTAAACTCGTAGTTCCGGGAATGATAGAGAGAACATCCGGACATATCGTCAATATATCGTCGATAGCTGGTATTGAGGTGTATCCGAATGGGAGCGTTTATTGTGCCTCTAAACATGCTGTAAATGCAATAACCAAAGGGCTGAGAATGGACCTTGTGAAATATGGCATCAAAGTAAGTTCTATATCGCCGGGAATGGTAGAAACCGAATTTTCGATTATACGTTATCATGGCGATGAAGAAAAAGCAAAAGCGGTGTACAATGGTTTAATTCCTTTGGATGCCGAAGACATAGCCGATGCGCTTGAATTTATACTTACCCGGCCCGATCATGTAAGTATCAACGATATCCAGCTAAATCCCAAACAACAAGCAAGTGCTACCATAGCCTATAGAAAAACATCGGATATATAGAAATAATGATATTGATGTATTTGTTTTTTTTTATTAAAATCAGGGTTTTATCCTAATAAAATCAAATAATTAAAAAAAAATATCTTATTTTTGTCTGGAAATTTTAATTTATCACTGAATATGACCGGATCGTTCAACACGACCATTCACTTATTCAAAAAAAAAGCTGAAAATGAACCCACTTGAATTGAACAAGGACACTGAAATTGTTCCGAACGAGCCGATCGAAACTGTTATTTCTGAAGTTAACGAAATGGTCGAGGCCGAAAATCCGACTGCACAGACAGTATCACTGGCTGAAGCTATCGAAATAACAACCGAAACGACTACAACTTCGGAAGAAAATGCGGAAACGAAAACTTCTAAAATGCCTGATTACAATTTGTTTTCAAAGGCTGAACTTGTAGAAGCGCTCAAATTACTTCTCGACAAAGAAATTGCTTCGATCAGGGATGAAGTGGAAGTCATTAAGCAAAGTTTTTACAAAAAAGCAAAAGCAGACACAGAAGAACAAAAACGAAAATTCATAGAAGAGGGAGGCGAAGAAGAGAATTTTGTTCCTAAAAAGGACGATTTTGAAGATGCTTTGAAGCTTTTGTTAAACGAATATCGTACAAGGAAAAGTGCATATACTTCTCAGCTTGAAGCAGAAAAAGAGAACAACCTAATTCAGAAACAGCATATTATTGAACAAATGAAAAGCCTTGTCGAAAAAAACGACGACGTTTCAATCCACATTGGCGAGTTCAAAGCATTGCAGCAAAAATGGAAAACGATAGGTCAGGTGCCTTCGAAATACGTAACAGAGTTATGGAAACAATATAATTTAAACCAGGAAGCATTTTGGGATTTAATAAAAATCAATAACGAACTTCGTGAATACGATTTTAAGAAAAATCTTGAAGCTAAAACGCTTATTTGCGAACAAGCCGAGCGGCTTGCTGCCGATACCAATGTTTTGGATGCTTTTCAACAATTGCAAAAATTACATAGCGAATGGCACGAAACCGGGCCTGTGAGTCGCGAACTGAGGGATCAGATATGGAATCGTTTCAGAGAAGCCTCTGGCACCATCAATAAAAAGTATCAAATGTTTTTTGATACTGTGAGGGAGAAGGAAGAGCTGAATATGAAGGCTAAAATAGAATTGATCGAAAAAATTGAAGCCTTTGACTGTAGCGTGCTCAACAATTTCAAAGCATGGGAAGATGCATTGAGTGTTTTTAAAGCATGGCAGGAAGAATGGAGAGCCATTGGTTTTGCTCCACGAAGAGAGAATCAGGCATTGTATGAACGCTATCGCAAGGCGTGCGATGTTTTTTATGATGCAAAAAACTTGTATTATAAGGAAGCTAAAGTGATTATGAATCAGAACCTCGATGTAAAGAAAGATCTTTGCAAACAGGCTGAAGCATTGAAAAATAGCACCGATTGGAAGGGCACAACCGAGAAAATTATTCATTTACAAAGAGAATGGAAAAAAGCCGGTCCGGTTTTGAAACGAAATTCGGATGAACTTTGGAAGCGGTTTATTGCTGCCTGCGATTATTTCTTCGAACAAAAAAATAAAAACTTCTCAGACCTGAAGAATGTTGAAATACAAAATCTGGCGAAGAAGAAAGAAATAACTGAGAAAATTGCGCTTATCGAAAAGAAAAGCAATACCGAGGAAACACAGGCCGAATTTCGTGCATTAATGGCCGAATGGAACAGTATTGGCCACGTTCCGTTCAAAGAAAAGGATCAGGTTTATACCGATTATCGCGCGACGATTGATAAAATATTCACTTATTTAAATGTAGATTCGTCTCAACGTCGTCTTGATTCATTTAAAAATAACCTGAAAGAAATCTCGGCTCAGGGTGAAAATAAGTTGTATCGCGAACGCGAAAAATTGGTTAGAGCGTACGAACATTTGAAATCCGAGATTGCGACTTACGAAAATAACATAGGCTTCCTGACTTCTTCGTCGAAAAAAGGAGGAGGATTGATACGGGAAATGGAACGTAAAATTGAAGCGTTGAAAGATGAAAGTAAGTTGATCGAACAAAAAATAAATTTATTGGACGAAAAAGTTTAAGATATAATCTTTATAAAAAGCGAAAGCCAAAAGCAGATTTTTTAGTTTGCTTCTGGCTTTTTTTTTATTCAACGGCTTTCACTTTGTATCCTGCTTGTTTTAATCCGTTGATCAAACCATTTTCGCCAGCCAAATGTTCGATGTTTACGGTTATAAAGCACGACTGAGCTTTGATATAGTCCGGCAGTTTTTTGAGCCATTCAGAGTTCCGCATTTCTATTGTCGAAATACCGTTAAGAGCCACATCAGCCTGTGTTCTGATTTTTGCCAATAAAGCAAAATCGTTGATATTGCCTCCTTTGTAGAGTTTGCCTATTTTAATAAGCTCGTTGCTTAAACTGTCCCGGTTGAGCAACGCTTTGGTGAGCTGGTTGGCATGACGTTGTAAATCATTTTGATCCAGCGAAAGTTGAACTTGTTGTTCCACAGTTTCAAGTGCAATTATTTTTTTGTCCTTCTGGAGGGCTGCAAGTTGAAAGTACGAGTCGGTTTGAGCATCGTCGTAAATGCCTGTAAGTTTTTTAAAAAGCTCAATCTCGTAAAGCCGCAGTATAAATGTCGGGTACATTTTCGAAAGTTCTTTGAGTCCGATTTTTAGTTCCGACTTCAATGCTTTGTCGGCAAGTGGGTAATCTTCTTCCGAAATTAAGTCTTTCAGCGTTTGTCCGCCCTGGATAAATGCCACTTTGCGGAGTAGGGTGCTGGCATCTATGTTATTGGCTATTACCTCACTCACTACGGCATCGCACTCGTTAAATGCATTCGCAAGTCCTTTTACACTGTCCAGATAAACCATTGGAACAAGATAATGCGTCCCCAATAGATAGGATGGTTTATCCACTCCACTGGCAGTTATTTTCCATAGCAATTGTGCATCTACAAACTGAAAATTGCCTACACATATCAGGATAAAAAGAAAAAAACGTTTCATGAACTTTGTGTTAAATGTTGAGGCAAAGATAACTCATTTTATAATGTAGATTTTAATTTGATGCAATGATTCACAAACTTTTATATTCATTTATCATTCCAATGAATAAGTTTTTTGTTTAGGAGTTAAATAAAACGGGATTAAAACAGTCAATTATTTTTATCTTTGCATAGAAATCAACGATAACATAAATATTAAAGACATGACTTTACAACAACTTGAATACATTATTGCGTTGGACAAAACCCGTCATTTTGTACGTGCAGCCGAAATGTGCGGTGTAACTCAGCCAACTTTAAGCGCGATGATTCAAAAGCTTGAAGATGAACTTGATTGTAGAATTTTCGATCGGTCATCTCATCCTATTGTGCCCACTGAAGTGGGAGCAATGATTTTGCAACAGGCTCAGGTAGTGATGTTTAATGTCCATCAGCTTAAGGAAAATGTTTTGACACAGAAAGGTTCAGTGGCAGGATCGCTCTCGTTAGCAATTATTCCTACCGTTGCACCTTATTTGTTGCCCGAACTTATTACACTGTTTCGACGGGATTATGTCGATATATCTCTGAAAATTAGTGAAATGAGAACAGAAACTATTATTGAAAAGCTCCATAGTGCTGAAATTGATATGGCCATTCTTTCCACTCCGCTCGATGATCCTAAAATACTTGAAGTTCCGCTGTATTACGAAAAATTTGTGGCTTATATTTCGCCCAACGAACCTTTGTATTTGCAGGATGAAGTCTCGACCAACGACATGCAACTCGATCATCTCTGGGTGTTGGAAGAAGGACATTGCCTTCGGAATCAGGTATTTAATTTTTGTAAAAACAAAACACACTCAGCTATTTACGAAGCCGGAAGTATTGATACTTTAGTGAAAATTGTTGATCGGAACGGAGGGTATACAGTGATACCGGAGTTACATATTAATTTGCTCACCGATGTACAGAAACAACATCTTCGAAAAATAGTCCGTCCCGAAGCTACCCGAGAAATTGCTTTGGTCATTCGGCATGATTATGTGCGCGAAGGTTTGATGAATGCAGTTGCCAATAGCATTAAGCAAATTATTCCACAACATATGCTGGATGCACGACTGAAAAAGTTTGCTATAAAACTGTAGGAAGAGTTCTGAGTTTCGTGTTCTGAAAGGCACAGGCGAAGGCACAGACAAGTTCAACTGTTCAACAATTATTCAGTTATCCAACGATTCAACGATTCAACAGTTCAACAAAGTCTGTAGACCGGAGATTGTGGACCGGAGACTTATCAACAATTAGCACATTGGCATATTGTCACATCGGCATATTTTTCTGAATTTAATACTTTAGGCTAACATATTAAGCCGAACTTTCAGTATCTTTGCGGCTCGTAAAAAATAAGAAAATTTTGAATCTTTCCGATCTTAAGCAACTTTATGCTTTACATCCACAGGTGAAAGCACTTGTGCAGTGGGCAAATTCATCTGCATCAAATCTGAAAATATCGGGTTTGAGCGGATCTTCGTGTGCATTAGTGACTGCCTCCTTGTTCAATCAGTTGCCTCAATGCCAAATAGTGGTGATGAACGATGCCGACGATGCCGGTTATTTTTACAACGACCTTAAACAGGTACTCACGCCCGACGAAGTATTTTATTTTCCTTCGTCTTTCAAAAAAGCAATAAAACTGAGTCAGCTCGACACTTCCAACGAAATATTGAGAACCGAAGTGTTGAACCGGTTGGCCAATAATGCGGCTCCATGTGTGGTGGTAACTTATCCTGAAGCTTTGATGCAAAAGGTTGTTTCGGTGCATGGCATGCGAACCCGCATGCTCAAACTGAAAGTGGGAGAGACGCTGAGCATCGATTTTCTGACCGAAATGCTGCTTGAATATGGTTTCGTGCGTGTTGATTTTGTGTACGAACCCGGACAGTTTTCTGTGCGTGGAAGCATCGTTGATATTTTTTCGTTTGCTTTCGAAATGCCTTTTCGTTGCGACTTTTTTGGTGATGAAGTGGAATCAATACGCGTTTTCGACATAGAAACACAATTGTCGAAGGAAAAACGCAATGAAGTGGAAATCATTCCCGACTTATTGTTGTACAAGGACACGGCTCATGTTTCTTTCCCCGAATTTATTCCTAAAGATAGCATTTTCACTTTTGCAAATTTGTCTTTCGTCCGTGAACGTATAAATACATTGTACGACGAAGCATTGGTGAAAGCCAACGAAGGCGATAAAACGGTACCCGGTTTACATCGTGCGCGCATTACCGGCGATGAATTTGTACAGCAGCTTATCGATTTCCGAAAAATTGAATTAGGTGATAAATCCTTTTCTCAGGCTACCAGCACTTTGGCTTTCAATACTTCGCCTCAACCGATTTTTCATAAGAACTTCGATTTGGTGGCCGACAATCTGAAAAAAGGAATTGCCGATGGTTATCGTCTGTATGTGTTGAGCGACAGTGTGAAACAAACCGATCGTATCGCGGCCATTTTTGCCGATCGTGGCGATAATATAGTTTTTCAGCCTATAAAAAATACTTTGCACGAAGGTTTTATCGATCACGATTTGTCAGTATTCCTCTATACTGATCACCAGATTTTCGATCGTTTCCATAAATATCAGTTGCGCACCGACAAAACCCGTCAGGGAAAAGTGTTGATGACGCTGAAAGAGCTTAACCAGTTTCAGTTAGGCGATTATATGGTGCATGTGGATCATGGTGTAGGTAGTTTCGGCGGACTTGTACGTACAAATGTGAATGGGAAAATGCAGGAAATGGTAAAACTCATTTATAAAGATGATGATATTATTTTCGTAAGCATACATGCATTACACCGTATTTCGAAATACAAAGGCAAAGAAGGTGAATCACCACGTATCAACAAATTAGGTTCTGGTGCATGGGAAAGGCTGAAAGAACGCACCAAATCGAAGGTAAAGGACATTGCGCGTGAATTGATAAAACTCTATGCAAAACGCAAGGCCGAACAGGGTTTTCAGTATTCGCCCGACAGCTATTTGCAGCAGGAACTCGAAGCATCGTTTATTTACGAAGACACGCCCGATCAGGTGAAAGCTACAGCTGATGTTAAAAAGGATATGGAGTCAGCCTTGCCGATGGATCGTTTGGTTTGTGGAGATGTGGGTTTTGGTAAAACTGAAGTAGCCATGCGGGCAGCTTTTAAGGCTGCGACTGACGGTAAACAAGTGGCTGTGCTTGTTCCCACCACCGTGTTGGCTTTACAACACTATAATTCATTTAAAGACCGTTTCAGGGAATTTCCGGTAACGGTGGAATATCTGAGCCGCGCACGTTCGTCCAATCAAACAAAAGAAGTGCTTCAGCGACTCGAAAAAGGAGATGTTGATATTCTTATCGGTACACACAAACTTGTAGGTAAAAGCGTTAAATTCAAAGACCTGGGTTTACTTATTATCGACGAAGAACAAAAATTCGGGGTTTCGGTAAAAGAAAAGCTGAAGGAGATGAAAGTGAATGTAGATACGCTCACTATGACAGCTACACCCATCCCGCGTACTTTGCAATTCTCGTTGATGGGAGCGCGCGATTTGTCAATTATCAACACAGCGCCGCCTAACCGTTATCCTGTACAGACCGAAATACACTTGTTCGACGAAGATGTGATCCGTGAAGCTATTCAGTTGGAAATGAACAGGAATGGTCAGGTGTTTTTTGTGAATAACCGTATTCAGAGTATTTATGCCATTGAAGCTATGATCAAACGACTTCTTCCGGGCTGTCGTGTGGCAGTAGGTCACGGACAAATGCCGCCTGATAAACTAGAGGAGATTATTGTTGATTTTATTGATTATGAATACGATGTACTGGTAGCAACTACGATTATTGAATCAGGTATCGATATTCCCAACGTGAATACAATTATCATTAACAGTGCGCACATGTTTGGCCTGAGCGATTTACATCAGTTGCGTGGTCGGGTGGGGCGCAGCAACCGTAAAGCCTTCTGTTATTTGATGGCGCCCGAATTAAGTTTGCTCACGCCCGAAGCCCGCAGGCGTTTACAGGCGCTCGAAACTTTTTCGGAACTGGGAAGTGGTTTTAATATAGCTATGCAGGATCTTGATATCCGGGGTGCAGGAAATATGCTGGGAGCGGAGCAAAGCGGCTTTATTGCCGATCTTGGGTACGAAACTTATCAGAAAATTCTGAACGAAGCCGTTCACGAACTAAAAGACGAAGAATTTTCAGATTTATACGCAGAGGAAATTGCAGCAGAAAAGAATTCAACCGCTTATGTTACCGATTGTC
Organism: Paludibacter sp.; assembly: GCA_034926015.1. GTDB lineage: Bacteria > Bacteroidota > Bacteroidia > Bacteroidales > Paludibacteraceae > Paludibacter. The sequence goes on from JAYFRI010000041.1 coordinate 7,818, forward strand.
AGATTGATTCGGATATGGAATTGCTCTTTTCGCAGGAGTATATCGAAAATGTATCCGAACGTATTGCTTTGTACCGTGAGCTTGATAATATAACGAATGAAGCTGATTTGGCAGAGTTTGAAAAACGCCTGGAAGACCGTTTTGGTAAGATACCTGAAAAAGGACGGAGCTTACTTCAGGTAGTTCGTTTGCGTTGGAAGGCCATGCGTTTTGGTGTCGAAAAATTGGTAATGAAAGATGAAAAAATGATTGCCTATCTTGTGTCAAACGTTCAGTCAGGCTATTATCAATCCGAAACTTTCGGTAAAATACTCAGATACATGACTACACATCCTCGCCGGTGTCAGCTTCGCGAAAAAAATGCACGGCGCTCGGTGGTATTTGCTAATGTGCAATCGATAGAAAAAGCAGCAGAAGTTTTTAATGAAATTGAATTGATAAAATAGTTCTGAGTTTCGGGTTTCGGGTTCTGAGAGGCACAGGCAAGTTCGACGATTCAACAGTTCAACAATTGGCACAATTGATAATGAATAATTAATAATGAAGAGTTCTGAGATCAACGACTTTAGACCTTTGACTTTCGTCCCTTCGTCCCCTTCGTCTTTGTTCTTTTGTCTAAAGTCTGTAAACTTATTGGCATATTGGACATTGACTACCTGAATTTTACTTTTAGAAAACAGATCATTTTTACTTACAATAAAAAAAAAAGAGAGAGAAAAACAGTTGATCGTTTTTCTCTCTCTTTATTTTGTGTTCATTTAAAACTCGCCACCGGGTCTTCCTCCGAAACCAGCTCTTCCTGGAGGTCTCATGCCGGGACCGAAATTATTAAAATCACGTTGGTTGTTGTTGCCTCCTCCTCCGAATTTCATTATCCTGTAAGTAAAGCTTACAAGGAAATAGGTGGGTAAAGTATTGTAGCTATTGTTCTGAATATAGTTATCGCCAATGGTTTGTCTGATATTCAATCGCTGACGCAATATGTCGGTTGCTTTGATAGACAAGGTACCTTTGTTTTTAAATAAAGTTTTATCGATGGCGGCATTCCACATAATTTCGCTTAAATCCATATTTGTATAACCTGCGCGATCGGTGTAAGCTATGTCCGAGCTAAGGGTGAAGTTGTAAGGGAAACGAATCACTATATTACCACGTCCCGACCAATCGTAAGTCTCGGTAGTTTCGTTTCTCAGATTGTTCAGCGAGTTGGAATAACCGATATTTCCACGAAGTCCCAATTCAATAAAATCGTGTGTAAAAGTAAGCGACAGCTCTTCTGAAGCACTGTAATTGCGTGTTTTACTCTCGTCGCCCAACAGAAGATGATCAATATTAATGTCATCGATATTTACATTGCGCGAAATATAGCTGTATTGAGTCCGGTAACGCGCAGATGTGTTGGTGCTGAAATGTAAACGCTTCTGAATAAGTGGTGTACTGAACATTACATTTCCCATCAGGTTCACCGGCATTACATCCGAATTGACAGTTTGGCTGTATTGTTTCAGTGTGTTGTCGTAAATTTTGTTCGAAACCAATGCGTCTTTTGTTGCTTCGGCATTCAGAAAAGTATTGAACGATGAAAATGTTTTATCGTTGAAAGTACTGTACATTAATCTGAATGTGTGCGAAAATGCAGGATTCAACAGAGGATTTCCAACTGTTTCGGCCATCAGGTCATTGTTGTTTTTTACGGGTTGCATCTGGTTGATCGAAGGTTGTTGTGTACGTCCGCGGTAATCGATACGGGCAAACTTTTTACGACCAAAATTGTACTGGAATCTACCGGTAGGAGCAAAATTAAACACACCATAAGTAGTATCAGTTACCAAGCCGTTGCCATAAGTACGAATGTTTTTCGTTTGCGAAGGCTGTCCGCTCAATCCAAGCATTACATTATATGTTTTTTCGGTAAAACGGTAATTTAATTCAATCGATTCTCTGAAAAACTCATTTTCAAAGTTATTGCTGTACTCTTCGTCAAAAATTGAATAATCTCGCTTCGTGGCATCGTAGCTGTACTGATTCTTTTCAGAAGTGGTGGTGGTAGTATTCACCGATACAGCTGCCTCTATCATGTTTTTATTGTTCCAAAGAGGTTCTACAAACGACATCCGCATACCGGCACTAAATCTGTCGGATATATTTTTTGTTTGTTGATCGATATTGATTGTAGTGTCATTTGTGTATTTATTGGAGAGATTATAGCTTTCGCCATTGGTTCTCGAAAAATCGGTGTTCAGATTGATAGTGAAAGAACGTCCTTTTTTCACTGCCGATTTCTTGTTGTAAATCAGGTTCAAACCGCCCGAAAGCGAATTGTTTGTTCCATTGTTAATCGAATTTCCCCAACTTGTAGAATCGTTATCAGTGAGATAAGAGTATTTTCTTTCTGTATAGGAATCGCTGGTGCTGTAATTTATATTGGGTTGCAAAATGAATGTTTGCAGGCTATCAATTTTCCATTCAAGCTCCAATCGCATATTGGCATCGTATTTATCGTTTTCTGAAATGCTGTTAGATAAATCGTTGTAGGTCGACGATGACAAATAGCTGGTACGATTACTCTCTGTATTGCTGAAATTGTTGGAGTGATTAAAAGTAATATCACCACCTATTGTTGTTTTTTTGCTCAACATCGAATTGTTGTTTAAGCCAAAATTCTGCGATGTTGTAATTCCTGCATTAGAACCACCTCCCCACGAACCGCGTCCACGGCTGCTTCTTGTGTTGTTCAGGTTATTAGCTCCTGCATTGATCGATGTTTGCGATTCGCCATTCAATATATTAAGTGATAGGCCACTATCGTACCTGAAGTTTTTGTTGATGTCAGCTCCGGCTCCACCATTCACATTTCCATTCACTCCCTTTTTTCGATTGGGTTTGGTAGTAAGGTTAATGATACGTTCGGTATCACCATCTTCGAATCCTGTAAGTTGTGCCATGTCCGATTTTTGTTCCAACACCTGAATTTTTTCTATCATATCTGCCGATAAGTTTTTGGTGGCTTGTTCTATATCACCATCAAAAAACTTTTTACCATCAAGGCGGATTTTTTTTACTTCTTCGCCGTTTACCATAATTTTCCCATCCGACGAAATTTCGACACCCGGTAATTTTTTAAGCAAATCTTCGACCACTGCATTTTCCTGTGTTTTAAAGGCTGTTGCATTGTATTCAAGAGTATCTCCTTTTACAACCAATTGTGCAGCAGTACCTTTCACTTCAACTTCTTTGAGCAATTTTACATTCTCATCGAGCTGTATGGGTCTCAGAATAAGGTCTTTCTTTTCTACTGTAATGTCTTTTCTTGATTCGTTATAACCTACTGAGCTGATAACGAGTACATAATTTCCAGGTTTGATCTTGGGGAGAACGAATCCGCCCTTCATATCGGTTTGAGCGCCTTGCACCAACGACGAGTCTTTGGACGAAAGTAAACGCACTGTTGCCATTTCTATGGCTTGTCCGTTTTTCTTGTCGAATACCGACGATTGAATACTGTGTTGCGAAAAAGTGTATAAATGAACAGATAAGAAGATTGAAAGAAGAATAAGCAGACGTTTCATATCGTATTTTTATTGTTAATTTTATGAATTTTGAAGAGCAGGAGCAAAGACGATAAATTCAAGCCATTGTTTTTTGACTATTGTCTTTGTTGTAACTCATTATTTTTTATTTCAATAAAACAGTTCGATGGATATTTACAACTGAGGGTTTGACTCAAAAGTCAAGCCCTCAGTTATTTTTAGAGTCTTAATGCGTATTATATACAGGATATTCTGCTGGTCCTATACTTATTAAGCTTTAAATAGTAAATACTTAAATTCCTGTGAACTGAAATTTTCTCTGGTTTGACTCCAACAAAGTTAAAAGGTTTAATCAGTAAACCCTGAATTCTGCATTAAAATATAGATTTTTTTTCAAATTTACTCTTTTTATATTCAAATTATCATCAAAAAGCCGTTTGTACAACAAATATCAAAATAACTGAGGGTTTGACTCAAAGTCAAACCCTCAGTTGTTTTAAAAGAATCTTTCTGCAGGCACATTTCACAAATCTTCGCAAATTTCTTTTGATTTGTAATTATATAATAATGCGAATAGGGGGTTGAAAATAATTCTATTTTGTTTACAATTAATTATTTCCCGTAGGGAATATATATCAATAGAAAATAGATATCACCACAAATCAGTTCCCCGTAGGGGATAAACAAAGAAATAACATTAATGTCCGTTCGACTGGGCTCACGCCGAAGCCTAGGGACAATTTTCAACCCCGGATTCGCATAAATTGTAAATTGTACATTTCTAAATTGTACATAGAAAGATGCTTTTGCTTTTCAAAACAGCAACGCTTCTAATTCGCTTTTTGTTCCATTGAATAAATTAAAATCAACACCACCTTTAACTCCCGAGATACTAAACTTATCTGTTGTTTGCCAGAAAGTCCAGTCGCAATCGGGTTTCTGCCGATAGTCGCAAATCCACAGGTAATGTTTGTTCTTCAGATTCCCATCGAGGTATTGTTTGTAATAATCGTAATCGCAATAGACGATAGGTTTTTTACCTGTTTTACGGGTTACAATTTTCATAAAGTCGGTCAGTTCTTTGGTGACTACTTTCTTCGAAGGCATATTGGAAGCGTACTCAGCATCCAGTACAAGGGGCAGATCGCCGCTTTTATAACGGGCTGTTTTAAGAAAATGATTGGCCTGCGCTTCGCCGGTGCTGCGGTACGAAAAGAAATGATACGAACCAACAATGATGCCTTGTTTACGGGCATTTTTATAATTCTCTGTATATTTTTTATCCTTGTGCGATGCGCCTTCGGTGGCTTTGAAGAAAATGAAATGAGGCTTTTGTTTTTTAAGCAATTTCCAGTCGATGGTGCTTTGATGATGCGAAATATCGATGCCCCAGATTTTTCCTTCCGATTTGATTTGATGAAAAGTTACTTTACGGTAATTTTGAGCCGAGCCGTTCGACGAAAAGATAAAAAGTGTTAGTACTAAAAGAGTAGAGATTGTTTTTAATCTGAAATGCATTGTAAAATTGTTTTTTCCGATTTCGAAACACAAAAGTACCAAAATATACGATTTCGAAAAATATAAAAAAACACAACAGCCCCATAAACAAAAAACCATTCATTAGCCGGGGATTTTCAGGTCTCCCTTTCGACATATTCATGTTCCTGGAGATAGGATGTCTTTGGGTTTGTAATATTTCCAATTTAATATCGATGTTTTAAATGAATCTCCTGTCGTTAATTTAAAAAATCTAAGTATATTTGTACTATAAAGTAATAAGAATAATGCAAGCTTATATTGTTTACAGGTAAGGTAGCGTTTATCTGGTGTTGTATTGTAAGAATCAGGAGTTGGAAATAGTCCGTAGGACATTAATGTTATTTCTTTATTTATCCCCTACGGGGAACTGATTTTGGGTGATATCGATTTTCTATTGATATATATATTCCCTACGGGGAATTAGTAAACAGTAAATAGTAATTAGTCAATAGTGAATAGTGAATAGTGAATAATGTTCAATACTTACTTCAACCTATAAGCTGGCGTTTATCTAATTAAATTGTAAATTGTAAATTTTTAAATTGAACATTCTTTCTCCTTCCCACCTGGGACTGAGGAACCTTGTTGCGCATAGCAAAGCCGAATACAAGCCATACAATAATAGAACAAAGTAACCGAAACAAAGAAAAAATGGAATATACTACGGTAATAAAACCCAAAAATAAGCTCTTCGAAGTCGATTTTAAAGAAATCTGGCAATACCGCGATTTGTTCTCTATGTTTGTAAAGCGAGACATCATTACGCAATACAAACAAACGATACTTGGTCCGGCCTGGTTTTTTATTCAGCCGGCACTCACCACAATTATGTACATGGTAGTGTTTGGTGGCATTGCCAAAATATCAACAGATGGACTTCCACAACCGCTTTTCTACCTGGCCGGTATTGTGTGCTGGCAGTATTTTTCCGACTGTCTGAATAAAACCTCGACCACTTTCACCACCAATCAGGGCATTTTTGGTAAAGTATATTTTCCCCGTCTTATAGTTCCGTTGTCTACAGTGACTTCCAATTTGGTGCGCATGGGCATACAGTTCTTGCTCTTTGTTGTTGTCTATATCTATTATCTTATTATAGGCGTTCAACTTACTCCCAATATTTATATACTGCTGCTTCCGGTACTTGTTTTAATGCTTTCGGGACTTTCGCTTGGTTTTGGTATCATCATTTCGTCCATGACCACCAAATACCGCGACCTCACCATCCTGTTCACTTTTATTGTTCAACTATGGATGTATGCCACTCCCGTGATTTATCCGCTCAGCACCATGTCCGCCGACAAACAATGGATCATGGCTATGAATCCCGTTACAAGCATTATCGAAGCCTTCAAATTTGCAACAATGGGCGTCGGTACTTTTAGTTGGGGCATGCTTGGTTATAGCTTTGGCTTTATGGTGGTATTGCTTGGTATCGGCATAGTGGTGTTTAATAAAGTGCAACGATCGTTTATGGACACTGTATAAGAACGAATTTCTCGAATTAATACGAATTATACGAATTAAGATGGTGGATATTTTGTATAAGGACGAAAGTTATAAAATAATTGGTTCGTGTATGAAGGTGCATGCTGAACTAGGATCGGGATTCCTGGAGTCAGTGTATCAGGAAGCATTGAAATTACAATTTGAAGAGGAAAGCATCCCTTTTAAATCACAGGCTCCCATTGAAGTTTATTATGGAAAGAATAAACTGAATACAAAGTTTATAGCTGATTTCTTTTGTTACGACGATATTATTCTGGAGATAAAAGCTGTCTCGACTATTTTACCAGAACATGAAGCGCAGATAATAAACTACTTAAAAGCCACAAACGTACGATTGGGAATCTTAGTTAACTTTGGGTCAATGAGCCTGACTCACAAAAGATATTTAAATATATAACGCAAAATTGAATTAAGAAGCTACTAATTTGTGGATAATAAATACAGACTACAAATTACTCGAATTAGACGAATTTCACGAATAAGAAAAATATTTTTTCAATTAGTGTAATTCGTGTAATTCCTAGTTAGAATAAGAACATACTACAAATTCCACGAATTACATGAATTTTACAAATAGAAAAGAAATAAGGTGTTTTAAATTCGTATAATTGGTATAATTCGTAGTTAAAAGAAAATACAGTAAAATTATTGTTTAAACTTATATATAAATGCCAACAGCAATTGAGTTTGAGAATATTAGTAAACAATACCGCCTGGGTTTAGTCTCTACAAATACACTGAGCCACGACCTGAAGCGATGGTATGCCATGAACATACAGGGCAAGGAAGATCCTTATCTGAAGATAGGCGAGGTAAACGACCGTGCCCATAAAGGAGTAAGTGATTATGTATGGGCGCTGAAGGATATCAACTTTAAAGTAGAGCAGGGCGATGTGTTGGGTATTATAGGTAAAAACGGTGCGGGTAAATCTACCTTGCTGAAAATCCTTTCGAAAGTAACAACACCCAGCACCGGCACCATTAAAGCACGTGGACGTATTGCTTCTTTATTGGAAGTAGGTACAGGTTTTCATCCCGAAATGACAGGCCGCGAAAATATTTACATGAACGGCGCCATTATGGGTATGACAAAAGCGGAAATCACCCGCCGCTTCGACGAGATAGTGGATTTCTCAGGCGTGGAACGTTATATCGACACCCCTGCCAAACGTTACAGTAGCGGTATGACCGTTCGTTTGGGTTTTGCCATTGCTGCCCACCTCGAACCCGAAATACTTGTTGTTGACGAAGTACTTGCCGTAGGCGATGCCGAATTCCAGAAAAAAGCAATAGGCAAAATGCAGGATGTATCGAAAGGAGAGGGGAGAACGGTGTTGTTTGTGAGTCATAATATGACGGCAGTAAAGAGTCTATGCAAAGAAGGAATTATCCTTGAAAATGGGCAGGTTAAAGAGTTTGGTGATATCGATCCCATTGTGAGCCAATATTTAAAAGGTGTTAGTGCTATAGAAAATCATAAAAAATGGGATAAACCTGTTATTACTAAAAAAGGTTTTG
>JAYFRI010000224.1:0-8610 GCA_034926015.1 Paludibacter sp.
AGCCTTTTTTCGAGAAAATATCTGTTTCGTTCTGATAAAGAATATATGTAGGACCCACAATATTGGCGATGCTCGTCTTTGTGTTGTACTTCATGGTATCCGAGTCCATCGTGAAGTTTTTATTGGTGAGCTTCACCTTGGTTTTAAACAATGCATCGTTAGAAGCAGTTGAATACTGCCCCCACACAGATGTAAGCGTATTTTCAGGATCCACAATTTTTCCGCCGGTGTAATAATAAGCAAGATTTGAATTTCGGTCGTAGTTCAAACTATCAGTTGTCAAAGTGGTTTTGCGGTTTTCCATGCGCACGTTATGCCGCAGCCTGGCCATTCTCATATTTCCATCATAATAAAGAAAATCGCCGTACACGAAAAGTGTATCTCCCTGAACAATACGCACATTGCTAAAAGCATCCAGCGAATTGGCTTTTTGATAGAAATAAGCACTATCGCAATAAAGAATTGCATTGTCGTGTCTGAAACGCACATTTCCTTTCAGGATTTGCATATCGGGATGCATCTCTTCATCGGCAACCACCACATTGGCATTGTCCATGTAAATTATTGTTGCATTGGGCGTACTCAGCGGATTGACAATAGGAGCGAGTGGCGTCATTGGGTTTACAGGCCTGCCTTGCTGACGAACTTTTTTATTTGTGTTTTTATTTCCGGTGTTTTTTGGCGTCGGATTCTGACTTTGAAGGATCTCATTGCGCAGCTGCTTGGGCCTTACCTGCGCCTGCATACAGCCAATAAAGAAACAGAGCACACCAACAATTGCGATGTGCCTGTAAAAAAATGCTTTTTGAAATTTTGAATTCATATTTTAAAATCGTCAACCTTCAAATGCTGTTTATTTCTTAATCCATCCCGGATATTGAAAATTACAATTTTGCCATTCGGGGTCGATATTGATATACGTTTCTTTTTGTTTTTTTGCAATCCAGTTGTTAATAAACTCTTCCTTCTTCTTGCTTTCGTAATAATTACGAAGCATTTGATAGTCATCGAGCAGGTTTGCTTTGTGGTTTTCTGTTTTCGATTTCACTTTCACAACAGCCACTACTTCTTTGCTTGTCGAAGGGCTTATCATGCTAAAAGGTTCAGATATTTCGCCCACATTCATGTCGTAAACCACCTTTGCTACTTCCTGAGGTAAATCCTGATATTCAAATTTAGATGTTCCCGACTTTTCGTTGAGCATCAATCCGGCATTCATATCCGTGTTTTTATCTTGCGAAAAATAGATAACTGCCTGTTCAAAAGTGGTTTTATTGGCCCTTATCAGTTTTGTTATGGAGTCAAGTCTCTGAACTGCTTTGTTCTTGTCGTCTATCGAGACACGTGGTTTAAGCAAAATATGACGGCAATTCACACGGTCGCCACGTTTTTCAATCAGCTGAATAATATGAAACCCAAATTCAGACTGAACAATACGCGATACCTTTTTCGGATCAGAAAGATTAAAGGCCACCGATGCAAATTCGGGCACCAACTGACCACGCCCCATAAGCCCAAGTTCACCTCCACGTTTTGCACTTTCTGTATCTTCGGAATAGAGTCGTGCCAAAACAGAAAAATCTGTAGTTCCCTTATTCACGCGATCGGAAAAATCGCGCAAACGTTCTTTTATACGGTTGGTTTCTTCAATAGGCACAGGAGGCTCGAAGCTAATGATTTGTAATTCAACCTGAGCTGGTACAGTAGGGATACTATCGACCGACAATGAATTAAAAAACTTACGCACATCAGCAGGCGTCGACTTGATGTCTCCAACCAACTTTTGCTGCATTTGCTGAATGATCATTTGCTCCTGAAACATCGTACGCAAATCCTCGCGCAGATTCAAAGTACTTTTACCAAAATACTCTTCCATTTTCTCTTTCGAGCCGATTTGAGAAATGAAATAATTCAGACGATTTTCGACCTGATTGATCACGTTCGTTTCGTTCACCACCACGCTATCGAGAACAGCCTGATGCAGAAACAACTTGTTGATAGCAATCTGTTCGGGAATAACACAATAGGGATCGCCCTGAATGGGAGTGCCTTCGTACTGAGCCCGCAAACGCTGCTCTTCAACTTCAGAACGAAGAATTGATTCATCCCCAACAATCCATATTACCTCATCAATAATATTGGTTGCTTTTTGTGCCATTAAGTTTGAGGCTGTAAAACAAATAAGGGAAAAAAGTAAGATGTTTTTTTTCATTTGAAAATATGTTGTTTTGTCAGTGATATATCAATATTCTATCAGGTGCTTATTTTTTGAAATATGTAACGTTTTCGTTTTCAATTGCGTCCTTGTATATTTCGTCATCAAAATTTGAAATAAATTCAGCTTTCAGTTTGTTCAGTATCAGGTTGCTGATTTTGGGTTTTGCCATTTCGAAAGGTTCGGCATCACCTGTTTTTTTAAAGGATTCTATCCTTAAAAAATAATGACGTGTACTGTCCGATACTTCGTAGAAGCGATGACTGGCAACAAAAGCAGATGGATCCTCGACCTGCAATGGCATTTTCCTTAAAATTTCGGAGAAAGGCGTCCATTTATTTCCGAAATAATCATAGCTAATGGCATTCTGAATACTGTATTTTTCGATACTTTCGAGTGCCTTTGCATTGCCCGACTGCACCCAACTCCTCACATTTGCTAACTTTGGAGCTTTGGATGGCACCACAAGCAGCATCCCTTTTATAAGGTTTTCGGTCAGCACAAACTGATCGATGTAAGTATCGTAAAAAGCCCTCATTTCTTCATCTGTCGGCTCCTTCGGCAGCCTCTGATCTATAAGCTTCTGTTGATATTGATGTATAATCAGGGACTTACGGTAATCCTCAAGCAGTTGATCTATTTCGGCTTTATTAGTGATGTTTCTTTTTGCATTCTCATAAAGCAAAACATCGGTAACCCATTTACGGATAAAACTATCGGCAATTTCCGCACTGTCCTGTGCGTTTACATTGGGAGGAATAATATCCTGAACCTCATCCAAATATAAAAACTTACCCTCTACTTCGAGCAAAGGTGTACGTTCGTTATCGGCCACAGGCTGGGTACACGACAACGAAAAAGTCAGAATAAAAAGGGGAATTAATAACCAACTTGTTTTCATACGAAAAGCAAAGATAATATTGGATTCAGTAAAATAATGCTAATTTACGAATAATAAATCAGAATAAAGGTTTTTTAATTCAGAGACCTGGGCCTTTATTTTATTTTAGCAATTCAAAAAACGCTTATTGCTAATGTTTTACTGAAAAACACAAGATGTAAAAAAAAATTGAAATGCATTGGTAAAAATGTAAAAAGGAAGAAGGATTTGAGCCTTTGGAAAAAATTATAAGTTCCGGCGAAAGGCAATACCGCTGCTCAAAAACCGAAAAGCCGAAAACAACAACGGTGTACCCATGACGATATAAAACAGCGCAAGGTATTCGAAAGGAACTAAAGCCAACAAACGAATGCTAATTCCCATGCTGATCATAAATATCATCATAAGGTAACTACGCAAATTGAAAAATGCATAAAATGGATGCTTCTTGTTTTTTAAGCCTTCGATGCGGGTAATATGTTTTTTGCTGATTTTTTTAAACATTAAATTATAAAAAACTAAACCCAAAAACAGCGCCACAATCACCTTCGGCAACAAAAACTCCGAATGAATCAGCACCCCGCTGAAACCCCTGTACAATAACATTCCTCCGGCAAAAAACCATACTGCCGATGCAATGTACAAAAGATTGGTATGACTTACATGAGGGATGAGCGTTTTCGAAATTATATTTTTATCCTGCATATCTAAGTGATTGTGTTATAAATATTCGGCCTGAATTCTATCAGCAAAAGGATTTTAAGCAATCGCAATTTTTTTGTAAGTGATTTTTTTTCTACTTTTGCGCATGACAATGATTTATTTCTTTTCCTATCGTAGCCACTCACTTTCCAAAGCCGGCTCAAAGATACGAAGAACAAGGAAGATAAAGAATTTGTTCAAATTAATTTTGCCAAACATACTTACGCAAAACTAACCCAAAAGCATATAAACATGAAACGAATACTGATCATCAATGGTCCTAATCTGAATTTATTGGGAAAACGCGAGCCCGGTATTTATGGCAATCAGTCCTTCGAAACCTATTTCGAACAATTGAAAAACAAATACAATCAATTACAGTTATTCTACTTTCAATCGAACACCGAAGGCCTTATTATCGACAAACTACATGAAACCGGTTTTGATTTCGATGGAATTATCATAAATGCAGGCGCTTACACTCACACATCGCTTGCAATAGCTGACGCCATACGCGCCATCACTACTCCCGTGGTGGAAGTACATATTTCGAACGTGTTCAAACGCGAAACCTACAGGCATCACTCCTACCTGAGCGAGGCTTGCACCGGCTGTATCGTCGGATTCGGAATGGACTCCTATCGTCTTGCCATCGAGTCACTTTCAGGCGACGATGCCCAATAAAATAAAAAAATAACAATTCTGAATAAACCTTCTGCTGAATCAAGCGTTAAGTAGTAGTAAAGTATACAAAAAACATGTCAAAATCAACTAAAATTGTAGCCACCATAAGCGATAAACGCTGTGATGTGGATTTTCTCCGTGAATTATATATTGAAGGAATGAATGTGGTTCGCATGAACTCAGCGCACCTGCAAAAAGAAGGCTTTCTAAGGATCATCAATAATGTAAGAGCTGTAAGCAATCACATTGCCATACTGATGGATACAAAGGGACCCGAAGTACGGACAACTGTAGCCGAAAACGATGCGATTGAAATCAAATCCGGCGATATCATTAAGGTGGTCGGCAACCCCGATATGATATCGAACAATGAATATATCGCCGTGAACTACCCTTATTTTGTTCGCGACCTGAATGTAGGAGACGACATTTTGTTCGACGATGGTGAAATAGACCTGAAAGTAGATTCGAAAACAGAGGATTACCTGCTTTGCAAAGCGCTGAACGATGGCACATTGGGAAGCCGGAAAAGCGTTAATGTTCCGGGAGTCCGCATCAACCTGCCTTCGCTCACCGAACGCGACAAGCAAAATATCCTTTTTGCAATTGAAAACAATATTGACTTTATCGCGCATTCGTTTGTAAGAAACAAACAGGACGTTTTGGACATTCAGAAAATTCTGGACGAACACAACAGCCCTATAAAGATTATTTCAAAAATTGAAAATCAGGAAGGCGTTGACAATATCGACGAAATTCTTGAATATACCTATGGCGTAATGATTGCCCGTGGTGATTTAGGAATAGAAGTGGCTCAGGAAAAAATTCCGGGCATTCAGCGACGTTTGATTCGCAAGTGTGTAAAAGCAAAAAAACCGGTTATTGTTGCCACCCAAATGCTGCACACAATGATCAAAAACCCACGCCCCACACGTGCCGAAGTTACCGACGTTGCCAATGCAATTTACTATCGCACAGATGCTTTAATGCTCAGCGGCGAAACAGCTTACGGAAAATATCCGGTAGAAGCAGTACGCACAATGGCAACAATAGCCAAGGAAGCCGAAAAAACAAAAATGTCGGAAAATGACATTCCAATTGAAATAAGCACAAATGATTTAACATCGTTTCTGTGTAATGCAGCCGTCGCAACAAGAATGCAACTCGGAACAAAAGCCATCATCACCGACACTTACAGTGGGCGCACTGCCCGTTTTTTGGCGGCTTACCGTGGCGAAAATCCGGTGCTTGCCGTTTGTTATCACGAACGGTCGACACGCGAACTGGCATTGTCATATGGTGTTTTTCCATTTTACAAACAAGCCAAAGGTAATACGCAGCAATATTTTATAGAAGCATTGCAGGATTTAATGCAGAAAGGATGGATAGAAAGCGATGATTCTGTATGCTACCTGAGCGGAAGTTTCGGCGAAGGATTTGGCACTACTTTCCTAGAAGTAAACAGGATAGACAAGATTCTTGAGTCAAGAGGTCAGTATCTGTTACCCAATTTCTAAATACATTTTTCGATTTTTATATAAAAGAGAGGCGTTTTGCAATGAAACGTCTCTTTCTTTTTATTAACGCATGTTTGCTTTTCGCCATTAAACTTCTTTGCATTTTTGCAGTCGAATGAAGGTATTTGTTATTTAAATTTATTTATATCATTAATTTTTAAGGATGAAAAAGATTCTGAGCTTATTTTTATTTCTCGTTACAGTTATTCCGGTATTTGCATTGTACACTATCAAAGGAAAAATTATTGATGCTAACACTCAAAATCCACTCGATTTTGTTAACGTAGCATTATTTAAAGAGAACTCCGAAGTTCCGGCCACCGGAGTAACATCGGATGGTAAAGGCGATTTTATGCTCCCAGCGGTACCAAAAGGGAAATATACACTCCGTGTGAGCTTTGTCGGATACAATACAATTAGTCTACCTCTGAATGTTTCGGACAAGGAACTGAACATGGGAATGATAAAACTAACGGAAAACAGCAAAACCCTTTCCGAAGTAGAAGTGATAGGGCAAGGCACACAAATGCGATTCGATATCGACAAAAAAGTTTTCTCAGTGGATCAGAACATAGCATCGGCCGGAGGTTCGGCTACCGAAGCGCTACAAAACATACCCTCGGTTGATGTTGATAACGAAGGAAATGTATCGCTCCGCAATAGCTCCAGCGTAGAAGTGTGGATCAACGGCAAACCATCAGGACTGACGGCAGACAACCGCGCGCAAATACTACAACAGATGCCCGCCGAAAGCATTGAGTCGATAGAAGTTATGACAAATCCTTCGGCCAAATTTAATCCCGAAGGAACTTCAGGAATCATCAATATTGTTCTTAAGAAAAACAGGAAAGCAGGCTACTATGGAAGTGTGTCGGCCGGGATTATGTATTCGGATGGCTCAACCCCGGGAGGAACGCTCGGTACAAATATAAATTACAACAGCGGAAAAGTAGATGCTTACCTCAACCTTGGTTACCGACAAATGAACTTCAGCGGCGGTAGCGAAACCAACCGTTACAGCCTGGCTGGAACAGACACATTAAGCCTTTTGAATCAAGGCACTACAATGAACCGGTCATTTGGTGGATTGTTTCTGCGCGGTGGTGTAGATTATCACCTGAACGAAAAAAACACAATAAGTCTGGGTGGATTTGGAATGATCGGAGGAGGAAATTCCACGTCGTCAATCACAAACAAAACAACTGATTTTACAAACGGATCTCTGCTCAGAAACTATTTGCGTAACAATTCCGATGAAGACAATCATCCGGGAATGAACTTGTCACTCGATTACAAATACGATATCGACAAAAAAGGATCGAACTTTCTTGCGAGCATTGCTTATTCAAAATTCTCTCGCGAGAGCGAAAGCCGGTACAAACTCACCGATTTGTTAAATAATGGCAATTCCGATATTTCGCAGATAGGCAACGGAGGAAACAATGAATTGCAAATTAAAGCCGATTATACAAAAAAACTAACAGAAAGCAGTCGCCTCGAAGCTGGCTACCAAAGCACCATTCAGCAACGCTCAAGTCCATCGAGTGGCTTTGACAACAAAACAAACACCGAAATCAATGCTTATTATAATCTTTTCGATTACAACGAGCAAAATCACGCTGCTTATCTTACTTACGGCAACAGGTTTTTCAATAATTTAAGCCTTCAAGCCGGGTTGCGGGCCGAATATCTTGTCAAAGAGTCTGAATATACCTACAAGGATGCCAGCGATGGTTGGGCCGAAAAAACGGTAACGATTCAACCAAAATCGGCTTTACAACTCTTTCCGAGCGCTTACCTGTCGTATTCATTGCCGGGAAACAATGAGTTTCAGCTGAATTACACCCGACGCGTGAATCGTCCGCGGGGAAGACAAATTAATCCTTTCCGTGACTTTTCGGACTCGACAAATATCTCCTATGGAAATCCGAACCTGGATCCCGAATATTCAACGGCTATTGAGTTTAATTACATAAAAAGCTGGGACAATCACTCATTATCGGCATCGGCCTATTATCGCTTTACCGACAATGTGATACAGCGCGTAAGCTTTATTAACAATGGCGTTATGGAAAGTACTTTTATGAACGTCACCAAATCGAGTTATACAGGTGCCGAATTAGTAGCCAAAAACAGGCTGTTTAAGATACTCAACCTTACATCGTCGCTCAATTTATTTTACAACAATCTGGATTCGTCGACTTACGTAAATCCCTACAACACATCGATCAGCACTTCAATTCCATCGCAAAGTAATTTTTCGTGGAGTGGAAAAGTAATAGCCAATTTATTGCTTGGAAAAACAACATCGGCTCAGCTATCAGGCGAATATTCAGCTCCACGCGTAATAGCTCAGGGCAAAGAAACCGCCAGCTATTCTATTGATTTGGGATTGCGCCAAAACTTATTCGACCGAAAATTAAGTTTAAACCTAATGGTACGCGACCTGCTTAACAGCAGAAAAAGAAATACAATCACCTGGGGAGATGGATTTTATCAGACTAACGAATCATTTTTTCGCGGACGCATGATTGGGCTGACAGCTACCTACAATTTAGGAAATATGAAGCCAAAACACTCGGAACTGACAAAAGCTGATGCCTCGCAGGAAA
>JAYFRI010000042.1:0-13948 GCA_034926015.1 Paludibacter sp.
TTCCATTTCGGCTTTATCTGAAATAACATAGGTTTTCATATTTATACTAATTGGGATTATGGGATTAAACAGCTGAATTGACACAACGAGCCAAAGCATAAGACCCGTTTTTTTTTCTTTACAAAAATAAACAAAAACACGGTAGAAAATTACTCAACACCTCAGTTTCGCTTCCTTTCAACATCGATTACTATAGGCCGATAAAAAATAACTGCACAATCATGCGCCCGATGTGCAATTTATTTCTATCTTTGTCACAAATTTTTAAAATATCATCAGTATGAAAAAAACATTCATGTCTTTATTTCTTTTGATTGCATTTTCGGTATCAGGTTTTTCTCAAATCGATAAAATTGTTGGAAAATGGAAAACAATTGATGACGAAGATGGGAAAGCTAAATCTATTGTTCTCATTTTCAAAGCCACAAATGGCAAATACTATGGAAAGATCGAGAAACTTTTTAAAAACCCCGATGCATTGTGTACCGAGTGCGAAGGTGCGAACAAAAACAAACCAAAGCTGGGCTTAATGGTGGTAAATGCCATGGAAGAGAGTAAAGGTACACTCACCGGAGGCACAATACTCGATCCCAACAATGGAAAAATTTACAAATGCAATATCAGCTACAATGCCAAGACAGGAACGCTTGATGTAAGAGGTTCGCTCGACAAGAGAGGCTGGGTAGGGAGATCGCAAACATGGGTAAAAGAATAAGCACTGTATACTAACAAGTTACATTACGTATAATTTTTTTAGCCAAACAAAAAAGTTAATTATCGTTAATCCAATGAAAATACATCGCAAATATGTTGTACAACATAAAAATTGCCCTTATCTTTGCACTGTGTTTTTCATGGTATTAGATTTAAGGTTAACTAAAAGATTGGGTTGTCGTGAGACAACCTTTCTTGTTTTATCCAACTCCATCAAATGAACAGCATCCACTCCCGCATTTACAGCAGCACAAAAAGCGCCTTACCAAAGGCCGGAAAAACGATCTGGTGGCTCCTCAAAATCATTCTTCCTATAAGCCTGGCAGTAAGCCTGCTGCAATACTGGGGAATCATTGCCTACATGGCCAACTTTCTATCGCCTGCATTTTCAGTCATTGGCCTGCCCGGCGAATCAGCCATCGTATTTATTTCCAGCCTGTTTCTTACACTCTATGCACCCATAGCCATTATTGCAACGCTGGCGCTTGACATGCGCGAGATTACAATCCTTGCATTGATGTGTCTGATATCTCACAATCTCTTTGTTGAGTCGGCCATTCAAAAAAAGACAGGCTCGTCTGCTGTTGTAATGTTCGTAATGAGATTTATAACATCATTTGCAGCCGCCTATTTTCTGAACCTGCTCCTGCCTCAGCAACTTGGCGAAAACAAACTAACAGAAACAGCCATTGTTTTTTCGAATTTTTCCGAGATGCTTATTTTCTGGATCAAAGGAGCTGGCGTACTCATCCTTAAAATCGTTCTTATCGTATCCGGATTAATGATTTTACAAAACATATTGACTGAATTTAAGATTACCGATCTGATCTCAAAAACATTTGCTCCAATTATGAAAATCATGGGTTTATCGCCCGACAGTTCGTTTTTGTGGGTGATAAGTCAAATCGTAGGACTTACCTATGGCTCTGCCATAATGATAGAAGCTGTAGAGAAAAAGCAAATCACAGCCCAAAACGCCAAGCTGCTCAACTACCATATCGCCATCAATCACTCGTTGCTCGAAGACACCCTGCTGTTTGGTGCCATTGGCGTTCCGGCAATGTGGATGATAGGCCCACGATTTATAATTGCCATCATAGTGGTATGGAGCATCAAAGTTTTTCAAAAAAAGCTGATTCGTTAACATAAATAAGGATTGTAAATCTCCTGACAATTGCATATCTTTGCATAAACATGAATTTTAATTGAACTATGTCAAAAAAAATGTCCAACACAAAAAAAATGCTCATCGAGGTAGCACGTGAACTTTTTGCCAAAAACGGGAAAAAGGATGTTACGATGAACGACATTGCAGAAGCCTCGAAAAAAGGAAGAAGGACATTGTACACCTATTTCAACAATAAAGAGGAAATATACAAAGCAGTCATCGACAAAGAGCTGGATCAGGTGATTGAAAGATTGTACCTTGTAACTGCCGAAACTACCGAGCCCGACATAAAGCTTACCAACCACATCATCACACATCTTGATGCCATAAAATACATAGTAACACGCAACGGATCGCTTCGGGCCGATTTTTTTCATGACATTTACGAGGTCGAGCGCACCCGTCGCAAAGTGGACGTAAAAGAGATTGCTCTTATCAAAAACATCCTCATTGAAGGTGTAGCAAAAAGAGTATTCAAAAATATGGATACAGATTTATCGGCCATGATTATTTTTTATGCCATCAAAGGGCTCGAAGTTCCTTACATCCGACAAAACATCAGCGATGAATTTGAGAAAAATAAGAAAAGCATTGTTGAGTTTGTTTTACAGGGAATTAAAAGAGCCAGAATCTGAGAACAGCGTCGTTTTTTTTTTACTTTCGATTTGACATCAACAAACAAATAATATATTTATTTATATTTCAGATATTTGAAACCATTAAGTCCCAGACAATAAACACAGTATTCTAAACAAAACAGACAAATAGATTACGGAAATTTTTCTTTAATAGAAAAGTTGTATTAACTTTGCAGCTCCAAACATAAACACAACAAACTATGGCATTTGTTAACAACACAATGATTGTTCGACGCGAACTCATGTCAAAATTAATTTCGCTTCACAAGGACAACAAACTCATTGAAGAAATAGACCGTATTCCCCTTCGCATGTCTCCCAAAAATGCACAAGCCCGCGGGCGTTGTTGCATTCACAAGGAAAGAGCAGTGCTCAAATACAAGATGCTGCCTATTCTGGGATATAGCATAGATGAAGAAGACGATGAACTCACCCCTCTTTCGGACTACGCAAAGCGCGCCCTTCAACGCACTAAAACAAACAATTCGATACTGACAGTGGTAGACGAAGCCTGTACAGCCTGCGTAAAGACAAATTATGTAGTCACCAATCTTTGTAAAGGTTGTGTTGCAAGATCTTGTTCGATGAACTGCCCGAAAGACGCCATCACTTTTGCCGAGAATGGTCAGGCACATATCAATCATTCAAAATGCGTGAACTGTGGCATCTGCAAAGAAGCATGCATGTATCATTCCATCGTCTACATACCCGTTCCCTGCGAAGAAGCATGCCCTGTAAAGGCCATCACAAAAGATGAAAATGGCATTGAGCACATCGACGAATCGAAATGTATTTACTGTGGCAAATGCATCAATGCCTGTCCTTTTGGTTCTATCTACGAAGTTTCGCAGGTTTTTGACATTCTTGCAGCCATCAAGCGCAACGAAAAAATTGTAGCCATCATGGCTCCTTCGATCGTATCTCAATTCAACAACACAGTGGACGAGATTTCCACAGCTATTGAAAAAATCGGATTTATCGAAGCCATGGAAGTGGCACATGGCGCAATGGAAACCACCCGACTCGAAGGCATCGAACTTCAGGAGAAACTGGAGAGCGGACAGCAATTCATGACGACTTCCTGTTGCCCATCCTACATTGAGCTTGTAAAGAAACATATACCTGAGATGAAACCTTTTGTATCGCACACAAAGTCGCCAATGTATTACACAATAGAAATGGCAAAAGAAAAATATCCGGATGCAAAAATTGTTTTCATTGGACCATGTGTGGGTAAGCGCAAGGAAGTGATGGACCATCCGGGCATAGACTACATACTTACTTTCGAAGAAATTGACACTTTATTTACAGGACTGTCCATTGAGCCTGAAAAAACAGAAAAAGAGCGAGAAACAGCACCGCTTACAGGTCGTGGCTTTGCAAGGGCCGGAGGTGTAATTAAAGCGGTTCAAACCATGTATCCAGGACTAGGTGTTCAACCCATTTCGGTGGCCAATCTCAACAAAAAAAACATAGCATTGCTGCGTGCGTACACAAAGGGCAAAGCCCCGGGGAATTTTATTGAAGTAATGGCCTGCGAAGGAGGATGTATATCGGGACCCTGTGGTAAAATTGATTATTCGCAAGCGCAAAAAATTTTCCGGAAATCAATGGGAGAAATATAACTACAAATAATGATCAGTCTGAAGCTTTCAGGCTGATCATTATTTCATAAACAACAAGTTCATTGAAGAAACTCATCGCATTATTTGGTCTTATCAGCCTTGGATTGGGCATATTAGGTGCTTTTTTACCCCTATTGCCTACCACGCCGTTTATTTTGCTGTCAGCAGCACTCTTTGCCAAAAGTTCAGACAGGCTACATCACTACCTGCTTGAGCAAAAAATTTTCGGACCTATGATTCGCGATTACAACGAAAATAAATCCATATCGTTGAAGACTAAAGTCATTTCGCTGAGCGCCATGTGGGCCTCGATACTTTATGCTACATTTTTTGTGGCTTCGGGGAAAATCTGGCTTCAGGCGCTTCTGCTCTGCATTGCCATCGGAGTAAGCATTCACATTCTGCGTTTCAAAACAAAAAGGGAGCAGCAAAAAGAGCATAAAGACAAGGAATAATCAACTCAAAAAAGCACTGTTCTGAATCGTCTCCTTCAGTCGGCATTCACAGTCGCACCTACCTGTGTCGAGCAAGCCACTGCGTTTTACAAGTTCAAACTCACTTAGGAAATTTTCGGTAAATATATCGGTAGATAAATTATCCTCAATTTGCTGAACAGTCCACCATTTGGCATGATCGATATAGTCCTTGTTATGTTCAAGCTCGGGCAGTTTACATGCCACAAAGAGGAAAGCATAATGATATTCAAAGTCGGTCTCGTGCATATAATTAGACAGGAATATCGGCTTTAAGTCTTTTATTCCATACCTTTCATTGGCCGTACGTGAGATACACTGTTCGACTGTTTCGTTAACTTTCACGTGATTGGAAAGCGCCGTATCCCAATATCCTGGATACACAAGATCCTGCTGACAACGCTTTTGGAGAAAAATACGATTGTCTTCGATCAGCATCACCCTAATGATAGGATGAATGTACTTTGTAGGGTCCGACAGGCTTGTTTTATTATGAATAGAGCCTATCATTTTCCCTTTTTCGTTCAGGATAGGCCACCATTCCTCTCTGAATAATTTAACACGGATAAGCGTCACTCTGATCAGTTCATAAAAAACGACAAAGAGAAACAGCACCAGATAGGCATCGTGAATAAACTGTAAAGTATACTCCAGATTTGGTATCGGCAACGATGCAGTAATAAGGTAAATGTGTATGTAAACAAAAATAACCGCACCAAGCATCCACAACATTCTGAACATTTCGTTCAGATTGTTCACCATTGGCGGCAATTTTGATTTTCGTTTATTGAGTACAGATTCGATGGACCTTCTGAAAACCAGCGAAAAAATAAAGAACAATAACACAGCTGACTCCAGCGCCACTTCAGCTACGAGGGGATGCAATTTGTGAACAGGCAGAAAGGTAATCGCCGCACCTACCACAAAAACCACAGACGCCGAAAAAAGAAACCACTCTACAATTTTTCGATAGAAAAAAAAGATGTATAAAAACAATATAAATACAACCGGTAAAGTAGCCACCCATGCCGTTTTCAAATCCCAAAAGTCATTCACCACCATAAATACGATTAATGGCAGAAAATGAATTACAGGATTAAAAAATGTTTCGTTTATTTGCTTTCTAAGTCTCTTCATAAAAAAATTTCACATTGTCTTGAGTGTAACAACATAAAATGCTTTTATGTTTTGGAAAAAAAACTAAAAAAGGCCGAACCAACTAAAATGACATCATTCTGCTGACATATTTTCCGATAATATCGAACTCAATATTTACGACAGACCCTACCTGAATCTGGTGAAAATTAGTATGTTCGTAGGTATAAGGAATGATGGCCACCTGAAAACTATTGTCGGTAGGATTACAAACCGTAAGGCTTACTCCATTTACAGTAACTGAGCCTTTATCCACCGTCATATAGCCACGTTTGGACATTTCCTTGTCAAAATCATAAGCGAAAGTAAAATACCAGCTCCCATCAGCCTCTTTCACTTCGGTGCACACAGCTGTCTGATCGACATGTCCCTGAACAATATGCCCATCCAACCGACCATTCATCATCATGCTTCGTTCCAGATTCACTTTACTACCCACTGCCAACACGCCCAGATTTGTGCGATCAAGCGTTTCCTTAATGGCTGTAACTGTGTAAGTTTTATCGGTAAGCTCCACCACTGTAAGACACACTCCATTGTGCGCCACACTCTGATCAATCTTTAGCTCGTCGACAAAAGAACATGTCATTGTTAAATGCAGATTTTCCTGCTCTTTGCGCAATGCAACTACAACTGCGGCTTCTTCAATGATTCCTGAAAACATCTTTTTATTTACTATTTAGTCATTTACAAATTAATCTCTCGACATCAAATAAGCTTTGAAGTCAGCAAAACTTTTAGTCATAGGCTCACTTTGCTTTTCGCCTTTCATAAATTCCTGCAATTTTTCAGGGATTTCAACTTTCTCGCCCAAAATATCCTGCACTGTATCGAGGAATTTAGCCGGATGAGCTGTTTCGAGGAACACGCCCACCTCACCTTCTTTCAGTCCATCCTTGAGAGCCTGATAACCACAAGCACCATGCGGATCGAGTAAATAACCGGTTTCCTTTTTACAGTTTCGCATAGTGTCGGCAATTTGTTCATCGTTGTAACTTACGCCACTAATTTCAGCAGAGATAGCTTCGTGAGAATGTCCGTACAAATCCAGAATACGGGCAAAGTTGCTCGGATCGCCCACGTCCATTGCATTGGCAATAGTAGCCACCGAAGGACGCGGTTTGTATTCGCCTGTTTTCAGGTATTCAAGGAAGATATCGTTGCGATTATTGGCAGCAATAAAGCGTTTCACCGGCAAGCCCATACGTTTTGCAAAAAGTCCGGCTGTGATGTTTCCGAAGTTACCGCTTGGCACACTCACTACCATATTGGCAGCAGCAGATTCGGAAATCTTTTTCAGCTGCGCATAAGCATAGAAATAATAAAAAGCCTGAGGTAGAAAACGCGCCACATTGATTGAATTGGCCGAAGTAAGTTTCATATGAGCATTTAACTCTTCGTCCATAAATGCTGATTTAACAAGAGCCTGACAATCGTCGAAAGTGCCATCCACCTCCAGCGCAGTGATGTTGTGGCCCAGGGTGGTGAACTGGCATTCCTGAATAGGGCTCACCAAACCTTTGGGATAGAGCACATACACATGAATACCTTCGACACCAAGAAATCCATTGGCAACAGCGCTTCCTGTATCGCCCGATGTTGCCACGAGCACATTCACTAATTTATGATTATCCTCCTGCCGTTGGATAAAATAAGACAGCATGCGCGACATAAAACGTCCGCCTACATCTTTAAATGCCAAAGTAGGGCCGTGAAAAAGCTCGAGGCTGTAGATGTTTTCCTCCACTTTTTCCAAAGACACATCGAAATTCAGTGTATCGAACACAATGGTTCGCAACATATTGGCATGTACATCTTCTCCAAAAAGCATGTACGCAGCTGTATAAGCCATGTCCTGAAACGAAAGCCGATCAATAGAGTCGTAAAACACGGCCGGAATTTCCATGATATGATCCGGCATAAACAAGCCTTTGTCTTCGGCTAGACCTTTGATAACGGCATCGCTCAAACTCACGCCGCTCACTTTTTTATTTGTACTGTAGTATTTCATAACAATGGCCCCTTACCCCTGAAGGGGAATTGAGTTAGTATATTTTCTTTTAAAATTTCTGATATTCAACGTAAAACTCCGAATAAGTATTCCTTATTCCCCTTTAAAGGGTAGAGGTTTGATCAGTGTCTGCATAAACTCCATTCCCCTGAGCAAGCCATAACTTCCTTTTTCGCAAGCAAATTCATCGTATTGCTGCACCGCGTCGCCAGCTTCGTTGGTACGGTAAATAACAAAGGGAACCGGTTTGTTTGTATGCGTTTTAATGGCGCAGGGCGTTGGGTGATCGGGCAAAATGGCAATAGTTACCGGTTCGTCCCAGCTGGCAACTTCCTCTAAAATTGGCTGCACCACACGATAATCGAGATATTCGATTGTTTTAATTTTCAAATCCACATCGCCTTCGTGCCCGGCTTCGTCGCTGGCTTCGATGTGAAGATACACAAAGTCATTGGTACGCAAAGCCTCGATTGCAGCCTGGGCTTTACCTTCGTAATTCGTATTATAAAGCCCTGTGATTCCCTCCACTTCAATCACTTTAATTCCGGCATACACACCAATGCCCCGAATCAGATCGACAGCCGATATTACCGAACCACTTTTCAGTCCGTAAAGTTCCATCAGCGTTTTCATTTCGGGTTTATAGCCCGGCGACCAGGGCCAAATGCTGTTGGCTTTATCTTTTCCGGCAGCAGCACGCTTCAGATTGACAGGATGATGTTCCAGTAATTTCTGCGAACGAAGAATTAAATCATTCAGTAAATCCGCACTTGCTTTAGCCTCTTCCGTTTCCGCCTGAATCATTACTTCAGCAAAAGGAGTACCCGTCACATCGTGAGGAGGCGTACACTTCAGTTCTTTTCTTACTCCTTTAATTTTCATTAAATGACGATACGAAACTCCGGGGAAGAAATGAACCTGCTCATTGCCTAACTCTTTTTGCAAAAAAAGAATCAGCTCTTCGGCCTCTTCATTGCTGATGTGTCCGGCGGAGTGATTCTTAATTTTTCCATCGGCGATGCAAATCAGGTTGCATCGCATGGCCATTTCACCTTCGTCAATCGCTACGCCCATACTGGCCGCTTCCAACGATCCGCGCCCTTCGAACACCTTTGGAACATCGTATCCCAATACGCTCAGGTTAGCTATCTCGCTTCCCGGAGCAAAACCTACGGGAATTGTATCGAGCATTCCGCAACGACCCATGGCCGCCACTTTGTCGATGTTCGGTTTATTGGCTGCCTGCAGGCAGGTTTTATTGTGGAGCGACGCGATAGGCTCATCAGCCATTCCGTCGCCAAGAATTATTATATATTTCATGCGTAAATAATTGTTTTTAAGCTGTCAATAGTTACAAGTTACAAGGCAATAGTTACAAGACTGTTGATCTGATTTTACTTTTAGAAAACAGACCATTAAACATTATTACTTATAAAAAAGCCTTATAATCAGCCAAAGCCTCTTCGAATTTTTTTACAGTTTCGTGTAGCGTTTGGTAACTTTCGCCACCTGCGGCATTCAGGTGCCCACCACCGTTAAACAAATCGGAGGACACTTTGTTGGCCGGAAAAGTACCTTGCGAACGCAGGGATATTTTAATTTTGTCGGTATCCTCGCGCATAAAAACCGAGAAAACAATGCCATCGATTGAGAGCGGCATGTTTACCAGTCCTTCGGCATCGCCATTCTGAAAATTAAACTCCTGAAGTTCTTTAGCCGACAGCGTAATCAGCACAGCCTTATACTCGGGATATACTTTCATTTTTTTATACAAAGCATAGCCCATCAGGCGCATACGATCGGCCGAATAGGTATTGAATACCCTCCTGTATATTTCATCTTTATCGACGCCCAGTTTTATAAGTTCGTTGATGATGATATAAATTTCGGGCTTATTGGAGTTGTAAGTAAAGCCTCCGGTGTCTGTCATCATGCCCGTATAAATACATTCGGCACAGGCCAGGTTTATTTTCGAGAAATCGCCCATGCGGCAAATCAGTCTGAAAATCAATTCGCTTGTCGACGATATTTCAGGATAAGAAATAGTGACTTTAGCATAATCGGCCGGATGCAAATGATGATCCACCAGAATTTTGGGCGCTGTTGCAGTCATGATGGCTTCTTCCATTTTAGCCAAACGGTTGGGCACATTAAAGTCCAGCGTGAAAATCAGTTCGGCAGCAGCTATGAGTTCATCGCTCTGTTCCTTCTGTGTTTCGTACACAAGCACCCTGTCCGCGCCTGGCATCCACTTCAAAAAGTTTGGAAATGTGGTAGGAACTATTACAACCGGTTCTTTTTCAATTGTCATCAGGTAGTGCCACAAAGCCAGCGATGCCCCCATGGCATCACCATCGGGTCCAACATGCACTACTATTACAATTTTATCGGCTTTGTCAATCTCCTTTTGCGTCCTGTGAATCAGGTCTTCGGCTATTACTTTTGAAATCATCAAACTATAGTTTTAATTTGTATGCAAAAATAGCAAAAAAATATGATTTTGAACCTGTTTTGATAGTTGTGATGCTAAGGTGTAAAATTCAGCACATAAGCACCTTTTCCGGCAACTGTATAAAACGGGATATTATTTTCGGCGCAGGTCAGCCTTACATGCTCGGTATACCAGTTCGAAATAGTATTGTCAACTATCACTTTAGCCGGATGTACATTCTCGAGCAAGAGCTTCATTTTAGGTTTCATCTTATTGCCAATGATCAAATAATCTACAGCAATGGGCGAAGTAAGTGTTTTATTTTTCACAAAATCATCGTTGAGGACAAGTATTCTTTTCCCCGCAAAGAAAGCAAAACCATCGGCATACCAACTATTTTCCTTCACAAAAACAGGTTTCCCAATGTTCTTCATTTTCCAAAAGCCATTGGCAATGCTGAATAACTCGGCGCTATCGCCCGAAATCACATAATTGACGCCATGATCGATAAAGTTAATGTGTGAACTTTTCTGTCCCGAATACACAATCATTTTCACATCGTGCAGGGTATTGTATTTTGTTTGCAAGGACAGGAGCGCAACCATTAGCAACATACACAAACCGGCAAAAAGCGGAACGAACTTTTTTGTGTAGAAATAGACAGAAATTAGCGCTATGGCTCCCAACAACAAAGTCATTTGCCTGAAATCGAATGTAAATTCGCTGATGGAATAAGGCAAGTGCTCAATACCAACGATCAGAAAATTGAGTAACCAAAGCGACCATTTTAATAAAAAAGCAACTGCCGCAGCAACATACGGAATAAAAGCGACCACCAACAATACTATGGCTAAATAAATCACCAGGGTCGACAACGGAATGGCTACCACATTTGTGAGCAAAAAATAATTAGGGAACTGATGGAAATAATAAAGCGTAAAAGGCAAAGTACCCAACTGCGCTGCCACCGACATGGCAAACAAATCGCGCAGCCAGCGAAGCGCCTTGTGACTAACCGGAAGCAGCTGCGAAAAAGGCTGTTGAAAAAACACAATGCTTAACACCGCAGCATAGCTCAGCTGAAACCCAACATCGTACAGAAAATCAGGATTGACGATGAGCATTACAAACGCCGACATAAATACAGTATTATAAATCTGCGAACGCCTGTTGAGCGCGGTGCCAATGGCTACCAACGAGAACATAAGCGAAGCCCTTTCCACCGAAGGCGAAAGTCCTGTAATGAAAGCATACGCCCACAGAAACAATACCACAAGTACCGTTTTCAGCACCTTTGTCTTCGCCGATTTATCCATAAAAGCAAGCAGAAAAGCAATAACGACATACACAATGCCCACATGCAAGCCACTCACCGACAGGATGTGCATAGCTCCTGAGGCGCTGTAGCTGGCACGAAGATCGGGCTGCAGTGCATCCGTATAGCCAAGTGTAAGCGCAGCCAGCACTGCATATTCGTCACCAGCAATGCCGAAAGATTTGTAAATATTGAGCAATCGCGCCCTGAATGCCGACGCCAGTCGCCGAACAGAAAAAGAACTAACACTTCCGGCTTTTTGCCAGGCACCGGAGGGCAGATAAGCGTTGGCAGCTATGCCCTGGCGGGCCAGATAAGCCGCATAATCGAAACCTCCGGGATTCACAGGACCTGTTGGCGACTGAAATTCAACTTCCACCATCAATATATCGCCATAGAGCAAAGTCTCCGATAAACTATCCTTTTGCAAATACACAATGGCTTTCCCGTGTGAAGGTTTCCATGTTTGTCCATCGAGCATCTCCAGAATTTTCACTTTACACTGATAGGATTTGGCTTTCTCGGCAGGCGAAGCAACCATTTCGATGCGGAAAATACCCTTGCGGTTCAAATCGGTAAAAACAGCTTCTTTCTGCTTTTGCACGCTGAGCCAATAGCCCAGCACAAAAAGAAACAGGCCGATGCCCACGCCAAACAACCATCTGAAATGATATTGTTTATCGACCGAACGAATAAAATAAGCATTGAGAACAAAAGTAAAGGAGAGAAAAACCAACACCACAAGCAACCATGGTTCCAGGTGGAAGTACCTGAAAACAACTATGCCTGTGACCAAAGGTAACAGCAAACGGAAAAAAGGTGTCCGTTGCAGAAAGTTCATAACAACAGAAAATTAAAGTCAGTATATCGGTAAGCTTATCTGTCTAGCATACGAAACCTGTCTTCTCAGGCGAAGGCACAGGCGAAGGCGAAGAAAGTCAAAAGTCAAAAGTCTTCGTACCCAAGTCTCCTGTCAGTTATCAACTCACCTTCAAATCTTCAAATTCTCAAATCTTCAAACCCTCAAATCCTCAAATCCTCAATAGCCAAAAAAAAACCGAAACGCGGAACCCGGAACCCAAAACTCCGAACCCGAAACCCCTTATTCTTCCAGCAAATCCACAATCATCTTTTCGGGATCGGGAGCGTTGAACACCGTGCTACCCGCCACCAACACATTTGCCCCGTGCCGGAACAGTTTGGGAGCATTTTCCAGATTCACACCACCATCAATTTCTATCAGGCAATCAGGATTTTTACTATCGATCAACGCCTTCAGTTCATCAACTCGCGCATAAGTCTCTTCCATAAACTTCTGACCGCCATAGCCGGCAAACACCGACATCAACAGCACCATGTCCACCTGATCGATATAAGGCGCCAAGGCGCTTACAGGCACATCCGGATTCACAGTAATGCCCACTTTAATGCCTTCGGCACGGATCAGATCAATTACCTGCTGCGGGTTTTCAGCCGCTTCGTAGTGGAAGGTAAGCATTTCGGCTCCTGCCTCTGCAAAACGCTTTACGTATTTTTCGGGATGCACAATCATAATATGTACATCAATCAATTTGCGACAGTGTTTTTTTACCGCTTCAAGCACCGGAAAACCAAACGAGATATTGGGCACAAATACGCCATCCATCACATCGATATGTACCCACTCGGCACGGCTGCGGTTGATCATTTCGCACATCGCCTGTAAGTTACCGAAATCGGCGGCAAGTATGGAAGGGGAAATTATTTTAGTCATTTTCTCAGTTTTATTTTACTGCAAAAATAATAAAAAAACATGAGGGAGTGAATGAAGTTGGGATTTAAGTATTTACTATTTGACAAAGCACCATTTACAATTCAATAAAAAGAAAATAAATAGCTCATTAATTGCTTATTAATGCGACATTCTTTCATTCTCATTACTTAATTACAAAAACGTCCCAATATCTTTTTTAATTCACTCTTAATCGTGACCAGAGTACGCCTTTGACGCTGTTTTGTCCTGAATAGAAAAAATTGTTCCAGCTTTCGTTGTCCACCCCTCCGGATGCGTTCACAAACAACCGGTCACCCTCACAGCTGAATATTTTTTTCCATTCATATATATCTATCGACACGCCCGGATACCCAATTCTATTGGGCGAAATGTCAATTACAATATTATCTTCTTTTGTCCCGGCATTTGCGTATAAATAAATTATAATATTATAAGTCGACTCGCGGTTTTCTTCGATAAATTCGCTCAACCATGTATAGTTTTTCAATGGGTCTTTCACAGCACAAGCGGTAATTTCGTGGTTTTCGTAAATTTCGAACTGAGCCTGAGAGTCCTTTTCTTCACAACTCACCATCCCCAATAGCATGGGAAGTAAAAGTGTAGCAGGAAGTAATTTGATTGTTTTCATTTGTTTTCATTTTCAA
>JAYFRI010000271.1:0-18002 GCA_034926015.1 Paludibacter sp.
AAATATTTTACAGAATAACAGGAAGAAATGCAAATGCAACAATCACATCACAACAAAAATACTGCCCGCGGGCTGCATCAATGTAAAAATGTATAGATGTGTTAATATAGCCTGTAAGCTTTCGGGATTGAGAGTTTGAAAATGTAAAAAAACACTGAAAAATTGAGTTTTAAGTTCCACAACCCTAAAACATGAAACCAGCAAGCGCTCCTAGTCGTTAGTTTATCAAATTATGAATTGTTTTCCGTTGGAAAATTCACAAGAAAAACATTTTCGGAAGCACGGGTAAGGGCAGTATACATCCAGCGATAGAAGTCGCTGTTCACCTGTTCATCGCTCACCTGACCGGGATCGATAAAAACCTTTTTCCATTGTCCACCCTGTGCTTTGTGGCAAGTCACTGCATAGGCAAACTTCACCTGCAATGCATTAAAATACTCGTTTTCATAAATCTTTTTCACAAGCATACGTCGCTGAGTAATTTCGGGATAATCTTCGGCTATTACCTGAAAAAGCTCCTGATGCAGCTGGTTGGCATGTGCAGGAGAATCGGACTGAAGCAGATCGAGCCATACAAATGCATCTATCTCCCAGTCGTAATCGAGCGAACGCAAAGTAAGATCGACAAAACGGGAACCATAAATCGTGCGCGACTTCTTTACACGTACCACTTCAAGTATATCGCCATTGGCAATAAAATCTATTTCTTTATAAGGCTTGTTCCAGAAATAATTGTTTTTGGTCACCATAAGCAAATCGCCATTTGTAAGTTCATCCTCTTTCATCAGCACCCGGTTACGGATTCCATTGTTATACATATTAGCACGCTTGTTCGAACGCGTCACCACGATGGTGTCCTCCACGCCCACTCCGTTATAAGCCCGCTGGATCTCATCAATCAAATCCATACCGTTCAGGTAACGGATATCGGTGAATCCTTCCGTATCGAAATGTGGAAATATTGCCGTTTTATCTTCGATAAGCATTTCGCGCAAGTGCGTAGCATTGTGCAAAATACCGCTCTCCAGCGCCTGCCTCACCACATGCGTCAAAGTAAACTCGTGTACTTTCAGCCCATATCCGGCCAGCTTGTCTTTTTCGAGAGCCGGACTGTGAGGCTGCATAACGGGAGGTAACTGAGCCGTATCTCCCAAAAGCAATAAACTACAACCTTCGCCGCTGTACACAAACTCGATCAGGTCATCAAGCAAGCGGCCCGAACCAAATTCAGTATCGCCACCCGTGTTCGAAATCATCGATGCCTCGTCGACAATAAAGAGCGTATGTTGAAAAAGATTATCCGACAGCTGAAACCTAAATTCGGCCATCGATTTCTGACGGTAAATTTTTTTATGTATCGTGAATGCCGGAAAACCCGAATAACCGGCAATTACTTTAGCAGCACGTCCGGTGGGCGCCAACAGCATTGTTTTTTGTTGCAAAGCATTCATTGCACGCACCAAAGCGCTTACCACCGATGTCTTTCCCGTTCCGGCGTATCCTCTGAGCAGGAAGATTTTTTCCGGATCGGTGGACATAAGAAACCCACCCAACGCTTCGAGTAAAATACTCTGTTGTTCGGTAGGTTCGAATGGCAATTCGGCACGTATGCTGGTGGCTATAAAATTTTGTAACATGTATGCAAAGATAAATAAATCAGACGGGAGTACTATCGAAAATTCATTAAAAAAAATTCCGATACCAGCAATACAGCTTAAAGGATTCACTGATTCAGTGAATATACTACTGTACTACCATTAAAAGGACAGATTATAGCACTCAAGGATTATTAAGTTTTTTTTCTAAAAAAGTTGGCAATATTAATTATGTTATTTATCTTTGAAGGTCGATATTCACTTTCTTTAGCTCCGGATACTCAGCAAATACCGACACAATTGAAATGAATTATCAACAACAGATGTATTGAACATCGACTGAAAGAAAAATGAAAAACCACAAAACGAAAATTTTGTTAACTGCATTTGTTACAATGCTTGTATTATCAGTGCAGAGCCAGAATTTTAGTTATGGGATTATTGTCGGAGCAGACATTACAAACATGCATCTTTCTAATGCCCCCACTACTGCATCCGAAAACATGTTTGATCCTTTGTTGAGCTACAATCTTAACGGATTTATATCATATAAAAGCGACTTTTTTCTCGGTGCTAGCGCTGAACCCGGTATCATCAGAAAAGGTGGTGTTCAACTTTTTGATTACCTGAACAGTCAGTCTCAACCAGTGAATCAAAAAGTAATCGCGTCAATCACTTCATTGCAACTGCCCCTCCTCCTTGATATCCATATAAGTAAAAGGCTCTACGTATCGGCAGGCGTTGAACTGGAATATCGGATTTCACAAAAAGCTGTAATGACAGACGAACCTACTACTCATCATGTTTTTGCAGGATCTTATCCTTTATATGTAGTACGAAAGACTGGCGCAGACACAAATGGAAATGACATTTTGCCTGATAAAAATTACCCTTCTATGTATTACTCAAGCTTAGTAGGGTTACAATATAAAATCAACAAACGTTTTGATTTAGGTTTGCGGTATGGACGAAGCTTAAAGAAACTGTATAGTGTATTGTGGGTAGATGAGTTCAATGCTGCAATGGGACATTCCAACCTTCATACTTCTTATTTACAATTGTCGCTCAGGGTTAGATTATAAAGAATTGCTCACAAACCTTGTGGAGTACAATCTGCAGGCTTGGAACCTAATGGATTGAAAGAACAGAATGACCTTAGAAACGTAATGGAAAAGCAAAATCTATATTATTGCTTCAGTCTACTCATTTATCTTTAGCCTTTTGAAAATAAACAACAGATAAAGGAATTACAGTAAAGAAACTGTTAAAACAATAAATTCCAAAAGTTTTTTTAATGTCTTACAGGACGAAAGCTGGATTCAAAATTTGAAATTTACTATGTAGTGCTCAACAAAAATGATACATTATATTCAGTTGAGGTGCTGAACACGATCAATTAATAATTAACACATTACACAAAAAAAATCATGAAAAAAATTTTAGGTTTTGTATTTCTGCTTCTCCTTGTGACTTCCTGTGAAGCGAAAAAAGAAAGACTTGAATTGAACCTTACAAAAGGTGAAACTTACACGCAGCAAATGGCTTCAAGCATGTCGATTCTTCAAACGATTAATGGGCAGGAGGTTAAGACGAACATGTCCGTTCACGGAAAAATGACTTATAAAGTAATTGATATTCAGAATTCAGTTTACGAGATAGAAGTGAGATACGAAAGTTTAGCACTAAAAATGAGTATGCCGGGTGGCACCATGGAATTTAGTTCGGAAAAGAATGATGCCAATGACATTCTCTCTACACTGTTAGGAGTGATGAAGAACAAGCCTTTTCTGGTGAAAATGACAAAAACAGGAAAAGTGAATGAAGTAAAAAACATAGAGAATTTATTTTCGGACATGTTCATTAAAACTCCTACACTGAACGAAATGCAACAAAAGCAAATCAGACAACAATTGATGCAGGCCTATGGCGAACAAGCATTTAAAGGAAACCTTGAAATGTGCTCGGCCATTTTCCCTGACTCTACAGTTGCCAAAGGTGACAAATGGGTGATCAAAACAAAACTGGAATCGGGAATGGCTGCGAATATGGAAACCAGCTATGAATTAAAAGAAACAGAAGATACGTTTTATATTATTTCGGGTATTTCAAAAATTGCAACTGCCGACAAAGATGCTTACATACAATCCAACGGAATGCCTTTGAAATATGACATGACAGGCACAATGACTTCCGAAATAAAAATAAACAGAAAAACAGGCTGGGTCATCGAATCGAAAACAAGTCAGACAATACAATGTACGTCTCAGATAAAAGACAACCCTCAAATGCCTGGTGTAATGTCGATTCCTATGACAATGAACAACGAGATGACAGTGACAGAGAAATAAATCGTTTTGGAGCTGAAGAACTTTTACAACTGTAGCTGATTCCTTTTGTTTTTTATATCATTTACGCTTTGGCTGAAGCAAAGTAAAACGCTTACAAACTTGATTGAATAAGCTCAGGATTTGTGAAAAATCCTGAGCTTATTTTTTATCACACCTAACAACCTACTATTAAAGATTTTTAAAAACATGCAGTTGAACGCGAAAAAAATTATGTAATTTTTTTAATAAAAACACAAAAATTATCAATATAATTTCTAACTTTGTTAATTATTAGAAATATCAATCATTTTTCATAAATATATACTCAATTAAACAATCATTCAAACATGAAAAGAATCACACTGGTTTTACTATTATTAGTAGTTATACTTTTTTCCGTTCGGGCACAGGAATACAGCTTTAAGTATGGAAAAATAACGAACGATGAACTCAACATGAGCGTATACGATAAAGATACAACCGCATCGGCAGTTGTGATTTATGATATGGGGAACACCTATTACAGTGTTTCGAATGACAGATTTCAGGTGTGTACCGATTATAAGAAGAAGATAAAGATACTCAAGACCACAGGTCTCGACGAAGCCAATGTAAACATTCCGTTTTATTATAAATCGTCATCGTCGCGCGAAATGATTACCGGACTCGAAGCCTTTTCGTACAATGTGGAGAATGGAAAAACTGTAAAAACGAAATTGGAGAAGAACTACATTTTCAATGAGGTGATCAATGATAAATACCAGCGAATAAAGTTTTCGGTACCGAACGTAAAGGTGGGTAGTGTCATAGAAATAAAATTCAGCAAGACAAGTGATTTGGTTTATAATCTCGATCCATGGGGTATTCAGGGCGATATACCCGTTGTATTTAGTTCGTACGAAGTGAAAATTCCGGATTATTTTGTATATACTGTCGAAACAAAAGGTTACGAAAAGATAGATGTAGCTGAAAATTCGGAAGGTCAACAATTTGTTCTGACGGGAGGTGGAACGAATAATACAGTAAATTGCTCATCGAGACACATAGTCTTCACGGCTAAAGATGTTCCTGCATTGAAGGATGAAAAAAATGTTTGGTGTTTGAACGATTTCTTATCGGGAGTCAGGTTCGAATTGAAAGCCACTAATTTCCCGGGCGAATACTACAGACCTTATTCACGCACATGGGAGGAACTTGAAGCATTGATTAAAAACGAAACCGACTTTGGTAGCAACATGAAAATGTCGAATCCTTTCAAAGAAATTATGGCAAAGGAACTGGCATCGGTGACCGATGAAAAAGAAAAAATAACAAAGATCTATGCGCTTTTAAAAGGACTTATCAGCTGGAACGAAAAATACTCTTTTTACGGCAACAAAGCAAAGGAGGCTGTGAAATTAAAAACCGGCGACAATGGCCAGATCAATATGATACTTTTAAGCATGCTCAGAGACGCCAAAATAAAAGCCTATCCTGTGTTGTTGAGCCGTCGCTCGCTGGGAAGATTGCCTTATTCCTATCCATCCTTCGATCAGCTGAATACCTTTGTGGTGGCTGCTCAAACCTCCGACGGAAAAGTGCATTACATGGATGGTTCGGCTATTCATGGAGGACTGAACATGTTACCGCTCGATTTTTTGGTGGACAGGGCCCGTATTCTTGATGAAGGAAGTACCGAAAAATGGGCAGACTTAACTTCGATAGGAAAAAATCAAAGAATAAGACAGATCAATGTAAAAATGAACGACGATGGTAATTTGTCGGGCTTTATGAATACTGCCTATACTTATCAGGATGCTTATCAGTACAAGCAAAAATTTGAAGCAGCCAAAGATTCGGCCGAATTTGTTGAATCGTTGGCCAATGAAAATCATATTGTTGTGGACAGCTTCAAACTGGAAGACAAACAGCAGATGTCGATCATGCTAAACGAAAAACTGTTTTTTACAAAAGAAAATGAAAACAGTGGCGAATTTATTTACCTGAATCCAATGATTTTTATGCATTTGGACGAGAATGAGTTCTTAAACCCTGAACGCAAACTCCCTGTAGAATTTCCTTATCCTACTTCTTATATAGTGAATTGCAACATCACGCTGCCCGAAAACTTTCAGGTGGTAGAAATGCCGAAATCGATCAAAATGGTGCTGAATGATAAATGCAAATGTGTTTATATGATACAGCAAAATGCTAACACAATTACTTTATCGTACAGATTCGATATGAATCAGATTTTATTTCCTGTAGACAATTATAAGGACATACGTGAGTTCTTTGGTCAGGTTGTGACTAAAAATCATGAAATGCTGGTGTTGAAAAAAGGAACAACAAAATAAAACTGCCATGAAAATAAAAAAACTGATAGTTTGTTTTTTGGTACTGAGTGCATTTGGTTGCTTGGGTCTTGTGTCTGCTGCCGAAATGCGCGAGGACCTGAATGTTGGTTTAATTCCTGATTCGTTGAAGAAAAATGCATATGCTGTTGTTCGTATGGCTTCCACCGAATTTGAATATAAATCGGATGTGCTGGGAGTGCAAACCGAACAACTAATACTGACAGTGTTGGATAAGAAAGGAAAGGATATGGCCGACTTTTATTATCCGGGAGATAAGTTTCATGAACTATCGGCTTTTTCAATGAAACTTTACAATGGCGACGGTATGTTGCTGAAAAATTATTCCATGTCCAATGTAAAATCATCCGAATGGACCGATAGTTATACCCTTGCCGACGATGCCAGGCGTTTTTATCTGAACTGCGATGCACCTACTTTTCCTTTTACAATTGTTTGCGAGTACAAAATAAGCTATAAAAAGGGGATCCTTACGTTTCCTACTTTTTTCCCACAGGATCATCATAACCTGTCCGTTGAAAAAGCCAAATACAGCATTGAGTTGCCGGAAGGAGTAGAATTTCAGTACAAAGCATTCAACTTGCCGGAAACTCCTTTACGTACGCAGACAAAAGGAAAAGTAATATCCGAATGGGAAGTGAAAAACCTGATGGCCATCGAAGCCGAACCTTTCGATGCAAGTCTGAAAATGTATGTTCCTCATTTTTTTATACGTCCCACCAATTTCAGCTACGACAACACGAAAGGGATGATCAATGATTGGCAATCGTATGGCGTTTGGGAATATGGTCTTGTCAAAGATCGTGATGTGCTTCCCGAAGCAGCACAAGCAAAAATTAAAGAGCTTGTGAAAGATGCCACCACCGATCGCGAAAAAGTGAAGATATTATATGATTTTCTGGGGCAGTCAACCCGCTATGTAAGTATACAACTTGGCATAGGTGGTTATCAACCTTCGCTGGCTTCGGAGGTTTACAAAACTGGTTTCGGCGATTGTAAAGCCTTGTCGAACTACCTGAAAGCAATGTTAGGAGTAATAGGCATTCCTGCTTATTATACAGGCATCCGGTCCGACAATTCAGAGAAAACATTGTATTCTGATTTTCCGAATTTCAATCAAATGAACCATGTTATTTTGCAGGTACCTTTGGCCGGCGATACTTTATGGCTCGAATGTACAAACCCGCATGTTCCTTTCGGATTTGTACACAATGGTATTGCAGGACACGATGCCTTGGTAATAAGCGAAAGCGGCGGCAGGATGTATAAATTGCCTGATTATGATGCTGCCTTGAACATAGAAAGTTACAAGGCAAAAATCGATTTGAAAGAAGATGGACATGCTCAGGCAACGACACTTAAATCGTGTAAAGTAAAGATGTACGATAATTACAGTTGGTTTCCGTTTGCTGAACCCAACCGGCAGGTGAAAGATTTGATCGAAGACATTCATTTGGCTGATGTAACTATGGGTGCTGTCACCTTTCGCGAAGAGAAAACGGCTTATCCTGTTATCGACATTGATTATAGCTGGACAACAAGTCGCTATGGAACCAAAACCGGCAATCGCTTGTTTATTCCTGTCAATCCTTTTCGTAAATCATACGAAGGTTTTAAAAAGACGGGGCGTAAACACGATATTTTTATCGCCAATGGCTACCAGGACAGTGACAGCATTGTGATTGTGATTCCCGAAGGACATGAACCGGAATCAATTCCTGGATCGTTTAAAACAGAAACAGCTTTCGGACATTTTGTTTCGTCGGTTGATGTAAAAGGGAATGAAATTATTGTCAAACAAACGCTTTTGATGAAGAACGGACACTGGAAAGTGTCGGCCTATCCTGAATTTGTTGCTTTTATCGAAAAAATAGCCAGTCATTATAAGGCAAAAGTAATTCTGAAAAAGAAAACAAATAACGTGGTCATGTAAGACCTTTTATAAGGTATAGGCGCTTATGTGTGATATTTTATTTGCCAAGGGACAGTGATGTGAAATATAATTCCTTCGGGTATCTTGTAAAGGGATATATCTTTATTCTTTTTTCGTGTAAATATAAGGGGATGTTCAGGCTTTTACTTTATTTTTGTCTTGTATTATAATCCTGTACAAATTTATGCAGGAAGGTTTAACGAATATGAAGAAGAAGAAGAAGAAGAAGAAGGAGGTGATGTTGCTGTCGTTGCTTTTATTGTTTTTTGCACAACGAAAAATTGAATAAACAATGAATGCGTAGTGTTTGTTAAATCAGTAAATTACAAGCATCTACCTACCCATATGAGAGCGGACATTGTTGAATATAATGAAAAACAAACTACCGACTACAAGGCTGTTTGTTTTTTGCTTGCCAAAATCATTGACCTGGTGCTGGTAGATGCTGAAAGCAAAATATGGCATTCGCACCCTGTATGGTTTATTGAAGGTAACCCTATAGTTGGTTACAGCAAACAAAAAGCAGGCATCAGACTTATGTTCTGGAGTGGCGCCGACTTCGAAGAAGAGAAACTGAATGTAAGAGGAGATAAGTTTAAAGATGCTTCTGTTTTCTACAATCATACTTCCGAAATTGCCCCCGATGATTTAAAACGCTGGCTTTTAAAATCGAAAGACCTACAGTGGGACTATAAGAATATAGTAAAAAGAAAAGGACGGTTAGAAAAACTAAAATAGCATGAAAACCACTTCAAGCCACGATGAACGCATGGCAAAAATGACTTTTGCTTCGGTGTATCCGCTTTATGTTGCCAAAATTGAGCGC
Source organism: Paludibacter sp. (assembly GCA_034926015.1). Lineage (GTDB taxonomy): Bacteria > Bacteroidota > Bacteroidia > Bacteroidales > Paludibacteraceae > Paludibacter. Next base: position 9,036 of record JAYFRI010000271.1, read on the forward strand.
AAAGGCAGAACAAAAGAAGAACTGCATCAGGTGATTGAATGGCTTACCGGCTTTGACGAGAAGAAGCTGCAGGAACTTATTAACGAGCACGTAACCTTTGAAACATTCTTCGAACGGGCAACATTGAACCCAAAGGCTTCGCTGATTACAGGGCTCATTTGTGGCTACAGAATAGAAGAGATTGAGAATCAAATTACAAAGCAAGTCAGGTACCTCGACAAGTTGGTGGACGAACTGGCAAAGGCAAAAACGCTTGAAAAGATTTTAAGGAAATAACAAAAACACAGATATAAACAGTAACAAATAAAAAGTTACAAGTAAATAGTTCCGAAACACAAGACTGTTGATCTGAATTGTATATATTAGAAACAGATCATTCAGTATTTTTGCTTAGATATAAAACAGGTTATTTAAATTAAATCAACAAAAAAAGCAGATTATGAGAACAATCAAATTTCTGTTAGCGATTTCCATTTTGTCTTTGTCCCTGAGTGTAGTTGCTCAGCAGCCAACAAAAAAATATTTCATCACAGGACAGGTTTTTAACATGGCCAAACAGCCTGTGCCGGGTGCCTCGGTATTTGTCGACAACAAAAGTACTGATGTATTTACCGACAAAAACGGTAATTACAAAGTAAAGGTGAAACCTGACGCCAAAGTGCTGTCAATTATCACACTCTCCAGCGGATTGCTGAGTGAGGAAATTAACGGCAGAGATGTGATTAACTTCCAGTTCAACGACACGATACATTATAAAGGAACCACCCGGAATGAAAGCCCCGACGACGAAGAAGTTAATATCGGTTATGGAACATCAAAAAAGTCAGTCATGGCCACAAAGGTTAGCACCATTGATGGAAAGAAGAATAAATACGCGTCCTATCAGGATGTGTATGAGCTGATACGTGGCGAAGTGCCGGGCGTGCAGGTACAGGGCGATAAAATAAGAGTAAGAGGTGTGGGCACATTTACAGGTTTGACTGATCCATTGATACTTATTGATGGGATAGAAACAAAAGCAGAGCATCTTGCGAATGTAGATCCACGCATGGTGAAATCAATCAGTATTCTTTCGGGACCCGATGCATCTATATACGGATCGAAAGCAGCCAACGGAGTGATAATGATAACGCTGATAGGAAAGTAATCTCTCTCTTTATTCAACACACGCAAAACAATAACAAACCGGAAAAATTACAGCATGATGAACAACATTAAATTGAAATTAGTATTCTTTGCACTTGCATTTACAGGATTTATTTACGGCCAGATCAATACAGTCGACTCAACAGTACAAACCATTGGATACTGGAGTAAGAATGAGACGCAGTCCTATGTGATTACAATAGATAAATACAAATTAAACAAATCGGATACCACCTCGCACGACAGGTATAAATTCAATGTTGATATTGTGGTGAAGGATTCCACAGCCGACTCGTATACGCTCGAATGGAAGTATAAAAACTACGAAATAGAGTCGGAAAATGAAATTTTGAAAAAGATAATGTCGATGTCGGAGGACATGACAGTGCTTGTAAAGACCGATGAGTTTGGCGCATTCGAAGAAGTTGTGAACTGGAAAGAGTTGAGTGCTTATATGAAAAACATAACCACTAAGTTGCGTAAAGAATATAAAGATGCTCCGACGCTTGTAAAATTAATCAAACAGGTAGAAAATACATATGATAACAAAGCAGCGATTGAATCGAACACAATCAATGAAATTCAACAGTTTTTTTCATTTCATGGAGGTAAATACGCACTGGGTGAAGTGTACGAAGGCAATACGAAAACGCCTAATATGTATGGAACCGAACCTTTTGATACTGAATTCACGATGTCGCTGGATACAATACAATTTGAAGACAACAATTACATATTGAGATATAACCACTCGATCAATCAGGAACAATTAGAAGAGGCCACCTACACCTATCTGAAAACAGTAATGAAAACAATGGGACTCCCCGAAATCCAAAGAAAGGACATCAAGGATATTGCAAACCAAACGGATTTAGCTTCGCGCATTCATGGTTCGGGCTGGGTAATTTACAGCATACAAACAAAAACAGTTTCGGCCGACAATTCCACCAATATCGAAGAAACAATCATTGAAATTATATAAATTGATTTGTATCCGGGCTAATTGACAGATAGCTTGTGTTTTTCAGATGGCTCTTTTCCTGCATTGAAATGCGCAATGCTTCGTTTTAGCTTTTGGGAGCAATGTTTGCATTTTTAGGCTAAAGTTTCTATCTTTGCGCCCGAAACAGATATCGACTGTTTATCTTCCTTTTTTTTATTAAATTGTAAATTGTATATTTTAAAAATGTACAGTCTTAAATATCGCCATATAAAATGATACAGCGCATACAAACTTTATATTTATTGCTTATAGTTATTCTTTCTATTTTTACCTTGTTCATGCCTTTTGCCGGCTTGATCAACAGCGCAGAGGCTTTGCAGTACGTCATGAACTATAAAGGTGTGTTTCTGGTTCAACCTACAGGCAATGTTTTTCAGGAAAATGTGTGGGCGCTCACTGCGCTTTCGGCAATGATTCCTGTGCTGGCGTTTGTGACGATCTTTCTTTTCAAAAAACGCCTGTTGCAAATACGATTGCTTATATTTAACCTTGTGCTTATGGCAGGATATTATGGTTTGCTGTTTATCTACCTTTGGCAGGCAGGCGTTAAACTACAGGCCGACTGGTACCTCGAAATTGTAACAGCTTTTCCGCTTGTCAATATCATCCTTGGTTTTATGGCCGTTCGTGCGATTGGCAAAGACGAAGCGCTCGTGAAATCGCTGAACAGAATAAGATAAATCAAGCTTTTAAATAATGTCAAACGCCTCCGCTTAAGGGGCGTTTGTTGTTTGGCGCTGTTGAACAATGGAAATGATTCAGACGTTTATTCCACAAGATGAATAAACAATGAAAATTAAACTAATATTGTCGGGCTTGTTGGTATTGCTGGCGCAAACAGCCTGCACGCAACAAACCAATACTCAAACAATGAAATACAATCAACTGACGAAAGAGGAAGCTGCTGTTATCCTTCACAAGGGTACCGAACGGGCTTTCACGGGCGAATATGTCGACAACAAAGCCAGCGGTACTTATGTGTGCCGCCAGTGTAATGCGCCTTTGTACAACTCCAAAGATAAATTTGAATCGCACTGCGGCTGGCCGAGTTTCGACGATGAAATTCCCGGCGCCGTGAAACGCGTGAGGGATGCCGATGGACGCCGCACCGAGATAGTTTGCAGTAACTGCGAAGGTCATCTGGGGCATGTGTTCACAGGCGAAGGATTTACGGAGAAAGATACGCGGCATTGCGTGAATTCTATTTCGATGAAATTTATACCCGAAAATAAAACAAAGATGGAAAAAGCTTACTTTGCCTCAGGTTGCTTCTGGGGCACCGAATATCATTTTATGAAAGCAAAAGGTGTGTTGGAAACTACTGTAGGTTACATGGGTGGACATACCGAAGAACCCACTTACCGCCAGGTTTGTGATGGCAACACAGGGCATGTTGAAACTACGGAGATTGTGTACGACCCCACCAAAACGAGCTTCGAGGAACTACTGAAGCTGTACTACGAAACCCACGACTTCGAACAGGTAGGTGGACAAGGTCCTGATATCGGTGCGCAGTATCAATCGGTGGTGTTTTATGTAAACGATGAACAGAAACAGATGGTGGAGAAATACATAAAGATTCTTCAGGACAAAGGCTTTAGTCCCGCTACCGAATTACGCGCTGCGCCTCGCTTCTGGCCGGCCGAAGATTATCATCAGGAGTACTACGACAAAAAGAACGGTACGCCTTATTGCCATATCTACCGAAAGATTTTTTGAGCGAAAGTAATTGAGTAATATAACTCACCCCCTGAACTGCGGAGCTTTCCGTTGGTTCAGGGGGTGAGTCGTATTTACTATTTACAATTTAAAGATGTACAATTTACAATTTAGAGAATCAGTGGTTGAATAATATCCGTAATGGATTATCTTTCTCTTCTTTTTCTTAAATTGTAAATGAACAAATTGTAAATGATTTAATTATAGCTTGGCAAACTTGAATATTCTTTAGAATAACGCAGGTGCTGATCTACATAGTTCTCGTCGTAGCTTATTTTTACATCGGTAATTTTGCCCGAAGCATCTTTCACCAAACTATACACAGGGTTAACGAAGCCGCGGTAAGGCGCAAGGTTCAGTTTTTTGTAGCGGTCGAGAACTTCGGCATGTAATGTTTGATCCACCTTTACGGCATAAGCTTCCACCAGTTTTTTACCACCTTCGAAATCGCCTGTTGAGCGGATGCGTTGTATCTCGGCCAGGAGTTGTCCGAATAAAGCACGTAGTTTTTGGTAGTCGTTCACCACAACAAAAGTTTCGCCGTCGCGCTTTTTCATTTCTATCACTTTGTCGGCTTTTCCTTTTTCGTACACCCAAGCAGCAATCAACTGACGGTTGCGCATGTGTGCTTCTTCAATATTTTTTCCGGGTTGAATGCGGGTGAGCTGCGTCATCAATCCATTCATTATAAATTGATAATATTCGGCTTTGTAAGCTTCTTTATCGGGCAAAAGACCAAGTTCAACAATTTTCGGATCGGCCATATAATACAGTCCGAAGAGGTCGGCACGCGCTTCTTCTATTGTGGAACCGTAGGCTTTCAGCGCATCAGGATCGACACCCGGCAGCAGTTTGCCCGAACCGTGACCAAGACATTCGTGAAGGTCGGTGTGCAGGTTGTTGGTGATGGATGCAAAGTCTTTGGCGCGCTGGCGTTCGGTGTCGCTCCACATAAATTCATCAGCAAAGCCATTGCCCAGCGAGGCCTGATCGTAAGCTTCGGTGATGTTTTCGATGGTCACCGATTTCGAACCGTGTTCGGCACGAATCCAGTTAGCATTGGGCAGGTTCACACCTATAGGAGTGGCGGGGTAACAATCGCCGGCAAGGATGGCAGCCGTTATCACCTTGGCCGAAACGCCTTTTACTTTTTCTTTTTTGAATTTCGGATCGATAGGCGAATTGTCCTCGAACCATTGCGCGTTGTCGCTTATGGTTTGGGTACGTTTTGTCGCTTCTACGTTTTTGAAGTTAACGATCGATTCCCAGCTTGCTTTCATTCCCAGTGGGTCGCCGTAAGTTTCGGTAAATCCGTTCACGAAGTCGACCTGCGAGTCCAGGTCCTCCACCCATTTGATCGAATACTCATCGTAGGTGTTGAGGTCGCCGGTTTTGTAAAAGCTTATCAAACTCTTGATCACTTCCTTTTGCTTGTCGTTTTCGGCTACTGTCACGGCCTTTTCGAGCCATCCCACGATGCGTTCGATGGCTTGTGTGTAAAGTCCGCCAACTTTATATGTCTTTTCCACAAGCTTGCCGTTTTCTTTCACAAGTTTGCTGTTCAGTCCGTACGAAATGGGCGTGCTGTCGTTCGGGTCCTACATATTGGCATAAAAAGCTTCCACTTCGGGCTGTGTCACGCCTTCGCCATAGTAGTTGTTGCCCGAAGTGAGGATCAAAGCCACGCCATCGGCCTGATTGGTGCGTTTGGGATAGAGCGCCGGGTCGAAAATCACCGGAGTGAGTTGACTGATCAGTTCATCCACAGTTTCGCCGGGCATCAACACTGCGGCCAGCTCCTCTGCCTTGAGCGATTTCACTGCTTCGGCAAAAAAATCTTTTGTGAACTCAGGCGTAAACTTATCTTCGGAATAATGATGGTGAATACCGTTTCCCATCCAAATGCGTTTCAGATAAGTGGTCAGCTGGCCAAATTGTTCCGAATTACGATCTCCTTTATAGTTTTCGTACACCGATTCGAGGGTGCGACGCACGGCCAGATTATATTTGTTGTTCTGATCGTAAAGGATATCACGTCCTTCGAGGGCTGCCTGGTTGAGATAATAAATCAGCTCTTTCTGTTTCAGACTCAAGGATTCAAAATCAGGAACGCGATAACGCAGGATTTCTATATCGGCAAATTTATCCACCGAATAAGTGAAATCTTCGATAGCAGGCGTAGCGCTTTTCTGGCTGCCGCATGCTAATAAAACTGTTGTCATAAATGCGAGGGTTAGTTTTTTCATATAAGTTACGAATTGTTCGAATGAAACGAATTTCACGACTGTTTGTTTAAAGATACAAAAATAGCGATTTTATTTTGAAATGTGGGGCTTTGCAGGTTGCTTTAAGGTCGAAGGACAAAAGTCAAGGGTCTAATGTCAAAGGCTTCTCCGGGGACCGGGGGCAGGAAGAGCCGTATGTAAGTCGTTGAGCGGCGTATGTAACTCGTTGAGCGACGTATGTATCGACCTTCGATGACGCATGTAACTCGTTGAGCGGCGTATGTATTGACCTTCGATTGCAATTGTAACGTTGTCAGAAGCCTTTGTATTGACCTTCGATTGCCTTTGTATTGACCTTCGATGTCATTTGTTTGAGCGTCGATGCCATTTGTTTGATCGTCGACATCAATTGTTTTAACATCAGCATCAGTTGTTTTAACATCAGCATCGTATGTATTGACCATTGATGACGTATGTAACTTGTTGAGCGACGTATGTATTTACCTTCGATTGCTATTGTAACTATCTTCGATTGCTATTGTAATGTTGTCAGGGGTTCGGGGCAAGATTTTTAGTTGCATACCTGAATATTCAAGGCGCGACTTTGAGTCGCACTCCGAATAAAAGACACAAAAGACTGTTGAAGCGTGGAATTGTTGAAGCGTGGAATCGTCAATTATCAATAATCAATTATCAATCACTTTCCAAACTATTTTAACGCTGATTTGTTTGATACAATAGTTATCAAAAGTTTTTATCAATTTTAAATCCATTTACTTTTATGAACAAAACAGCATTCGGCTTAATGGCCTTCCTTTTTTTGTTCTCAATGGTTGCAAAGTCACAAAGTGTAAGCGGCGACTGGAAGGGAACATTGTCCGTTCAGGGCATAAATCTTGAACTTATTTTCCATATCAGCGACAAAGATGGCGTTTACACTTCCACTATGGATGTGCCTGCACAGGGTGCAACGGGAATTCCTGTTGAAAAAACAGAGTTCGCCAACAATAAACTAAGCATAAGCGTTCCCGCAGCTAAAATTATGTTTTCGGGTGAATTGACCGGCGATAGCATTGCAGGAAATTTTGAACAAATGGGCACGAAATTGCCGTTGACACTCCGGAAATTCAAAAGTACACTGCCCGGCAACACGGCATTGGTTACTTCCGACGAAAAACTTAAACAACTGGCAGCATTTGATGCAGGCAACTACAAATACAAAGTAGCCGACTATTTTGCACGCCCTAAAGCATCTTCATTCCGCTTGTCGCCCAATGGCAAATACATGTCCTATCTCGAAAAGGACGACAAAAACAAAAATCACGTATATGTGAAAGAAATTGCCACCGGTAAAGTTACCCGTGCCATCGAAGAAAAGGATGAATTGATAAAAGGCTATGGATGGATAAGCGATGAAAAACTTTACTACATGATGGACAAGGGCGGAAACGAAAATTTCCACATTTATGCAACAAATATCGATGGTACTAACGCCCGCGACCTGACGCCTTTCGAAGGTGTAAGAGCCGGCATTATACGTGTTTTGAAAGATCAGAAGAATGTACTTATTATTCAGATGAATAAAAACAACAAACAGATATTTGAACCTTACCGCCTGAATGCTGCCACCGGCGAAATCACACAATTGTTCGAGAACAAAGATGCTGCTAACTCTATTCAGAGCTACGAATTTGATAAAGATGGAAATCTGAGAGCCTACACACAATTGAGAAACGGTGTAGAAACCGAGTTTTACTACAAGGACCCCACAACAAACGAGTTCAAACTTATGAAAAAGATGAACTGGGACGATAGTTTCGGTATTATAAGTTTCAATTATAAATCGGCCAACAAGGATGAAGCCTATGTGTACAGTAATCTCGACAGCGACAAAGCTCGCATTATACTTTACGACTTCAAAGCCGACAAAAAGATAAGTGAAGTGTTCTCGAACCCCGATTATGATGCAACAAGCATGCATTTATCACGAAAACGCAATTATGAAATCGATTATTTTGGTTATGATGGCGAAAAATCGGAAATTATTCCGGTCAGTAAAACCTACAAGGACCTTGACAGCAGGGTGAAAAAACAATTCCCCGGAAAAGAATACGGTGTAACCGGTTACGACGACGATGAAAAAACATTCCTTATCGTTCTGCAAAGCGATAAGCTGTATGGCACTTATTACGAATACAATACGACTACAGGTAAGTTTAAACTGCTTTACGATCTTATGCCGCAACTTAAAGAAGCCGATATGGCAGTAATGAAACCGATTACATTTAAAAGTCGCGATGGATTAACGATACATGGTTACATTACCCTGCCAAAAGAAGCGCTCGCCGGTAAAAAAGTACCGATGATCGTGAATCCGCATGGAGGTCCTCAGGGCGTACGCGACAGTTGGGGATTTAATCCCGAAGCTCAGCTTTTTGCAAGCCGTGGTTATGCTACCTTACAGGTGAATTTCAGAATCTCGGGTGGCTACGGGAAAGAATTTTTGAGAGCCGGATTCAAACAAATCGGTCGTAAAGTAATGGACGATGTGGAAGATGGTGTAAAATATGCCATTGCGCAAGGTTGGGTGAACGAAAACAAAATAGGTATCTACGGTGGAAGTCATGGTGGATATGCCACCCTTATGGGACTTGTGAAAACACCCGATTTATACGCTTGTGGAGTGAATTATGTAGGCGTTTCGAACATTGAAACATTGTTTAAGTCAATACCTGAGTACTGGAAACCACAATTAAAAATAATGGGCGAAATATGGTACGATCTTGATAATCCTGAAGAGCTTAAAATTGCACGTGAAGTATCGGCAGTGAACAATGTTGACAAAATTAAGAAACCTTTGCTGGTGGTACAGGG
>JAYFRI010000312.1:0-6318 GCA_034926015.1 Paludibacter sp.
TAACTCAGAATTATTTTCACTCCCGGCGAACTTTTTTGTTTACCTAGCGGGTGCATTTGTTGCAGGGTTCTCGGTTTGTATGCTCAACACTGTTGTAAACCCAATGCTGAATTTGCTTGGCGGTGGTGGTAACAAAGGAAATATGTTACTTCAAATTGGAGGTTCATTTAACTCTTTGGCTGGTACGCTGACCCCTATGTTTGTTGGGGCTTTAATTGGAGACATTACAAAAGAACGTATCGTTTCGGGCGAAATTACAATCACAAACATCAACCCGGTACTTTTTATTGCATTAGGAGTTTTTGCAGCAGCATTTCTGATTCTTTCATTCATTCCAATCTCCGATCCCGAAAGTGCTAAAAAAGCAGGAGACGCTGCCTCTTTCAAACACTCTCCATGGAATTTCCGTCACTTTATTTTAGGAGCCATTGGTATTTTTATCTATGTGGGCGTTGAGATCGGAATTCCCGGTACTTTAAATTTCTACTTAGCCGACATTAGCGATAAAGGAGCGGGGTTAAATCCGGATGTTGCAGCTGGCATTGCAGGCTTTGTGGCTGGTACATACTGGTTCTTGATGTTAATTGGCCGGTTTATCGGTGGAATCATCGGTGGAAAAGTGTCAAGTAAAGCCATGTTAACTTCTGTTTCGGCAACCGGTATATTATTGGTGACAATTGCCATTCTGTTGCCTCGCGAAATTACCACATCGATGCCTGTATTTACAGGATCATCATTTAGCCTGGTTCAGGTACCATTAACAGCACTTCTCCTTGTTTTATGCGGTTTATGCACATCTATCATGTGGGGAGGCATTTTCAATCTGGCCGTAGAAGGTTTGGGCAAATATACTGCTGCAGCTTCGGGCATTTTCATGATGATGGTAGTTGGAGGTGGTATTCTGCCATTGGTTCAAAACTGGATTGCCGACATTTCAACTTATCAGGCCAGTTATCTTGTAATCATTGCAGGCTTGGCTTACATGCTGTGGTATGCTTTGATTGGTTGCAAAAACGTGAACAAAGATATACCTGTAGAATAACAACTAAATAAAACTCAACCGGGGATTTGATGCATATTCAAATCCCTGTTTTTTCACAATACAACACTTAAAAAAATATTTTATGGAAAAACCTTATGTTATTGGCATGGATATGGGAGGCACCAACACTGTTTTCGGAGTTGTCGATGCACGCGGAAATGTCATCTCGAAAAGCGCTATTAAAACCGGTACCCACACAGATGTAAATCTTTACATTCAGGATTTATATGATGAAATGATTAAACTGATTGAAGCCGCCGGAGGAGCAGACAAATTCAAAGGAATAGGAATTGGAGCACCGAATGGAAACTATTACACCGGAAACATAGAGTTTGCACCCAACCTACCCTGGAAAGGAGTTATTCCTTTTGCTCAATTAATGGCTGATAAATTCGGGATACCCGCTGCTCTCACCAACGACGCCAACGCGGCTGCTTTTGGCGAAATGACTTACGGTGCTGCACATGGCATGAAAAACTTCATCATGATTACACTTGGAACAGGAGTTGGAAGCGGTATTATTATCGATGGAAAAGTTCTTTATGGCCACGATGGCTTTGCCGGGGAACTTGGACACACCACCGCCATCCGCGAAAATGGCAGGTTATGTGGTTGCGGCAAATATGGCTGTTTGGAAACTTATTGTTCGGCTACAGGTGTTGCCCGCTCTGCTCGCGAAATTCTGGCTTCGACTACCAAGGATAGTTTATTGCGCAACATTCCGGTGGATAGCATTACCTCAAAAGATGTATTCGATGCTGCCCAGCAAGATGATGAAATTGCAAAAGAAATTTTCGCATTCACAGGAAAAATACTTGGTCAAAGTCTAGCCGATTTTGTAGCCTTCAGTGCTCCTGAAGCTATTGTTCTTTTCGGCGGACTGGCGAAAGCTGGCGATATAATTATGGATCCGATACGCGAAAGTATGGAAGCCAACTTACTGCCTTTGTGGAAGGGAAAAATTAAATTATTGTTTTCGGATTTGAAAGAAGCCGATGCTGCCGTGTTGGGCGCAAGCGCTTTGGCCTGGGAACTGTAAGTAGTTTACTTAATTATCAAGAAAAGCGAACTTCAGATTTGAGGTTCGCTTTTCTTTTTTATTGCTAAAAACAAGACGAATTAATCTTCGTCTTTAAATTCGAGTATATCAGCCGGCTGACAATCAAGAACTTTACATATGGCTTCAAGCGTACTGAACCGAATGGCTTTTGCCTTTCCGGTTTTCAGAATCGAAAGATTTGCCGGCGTAATATCCACCTTCTCAGATAGTTCGTTCAGAGAAATCTTTCTACGAGCCATCATTACATCCAAATTAACTATTATCGGCATACTATTGATAATTTACAAACCATTTTAAATGGTCAGATCCTGTTCTTCTTTTATTACAATCGCAATTCTGAGCACTTCGTTCATTATAAGTATAACAACACCCATTATTAAAGCATTGAAATCGAATATCTTCGCATACGAGAAACTATAATGAGTCAGGTCAACCATATATTGAGCCGTTACTACATTGATGAACTGAATAATGGAACCGATTATTCCCATCGCTACCAAAATCATACCAATTCTATTGATTCTGTGCATATTGATTCTGTCGAAAACCTCTGAATGCTGTAAAGACCGAAGAATTTTCACCACCAAAAAGGGAATCCACACCCCCAACACCAGCGACCCTATAATCAATACTCCATAAATCACCTGAAGGATTGTCCACCACATCGGTTTTTCGGGCAACGAATGCACCAAAACCGAGATATTATTCGGACGGATTAAAACGGGAGTACCCGTTTTCTCATTCAGCTCCGTCGACTCCATATAATTTGCATCTTTGGCTACCACATCCATCAACAAAAAATCGTCGGTAGACTTTTTCGAGTTTGTTTCGTATTGAGCGATCGCAAACCCGTATTTAACCCCATCTATAAAAGGCAGCACAGCTCCCTGGTATAAACTGCCAAAAAATATTACTAACAAGACGACACACAGCAACTTTATTCGTTTCATTGAACAAAAAAATATTAATTTGTATGAAAATACTATATACTGACAAAGTAAGTAGTTTTTTTTTGAATATCAAAATTAATTTGTTGATATTCGATAATTTTCTACTCTTCTTCTTCAAATTTCGTAAAACAACTGAAATCCATCAAATACCCGGACAGTTTTTTAAAGATATTGCTGTCCGGGTAAATTTTTGTTATCCAAAAATCTTGTTATTTGATTGTCAGTTCGTCGATAAGCCGTTTAGCTCCACCCACTTTATCCATTACAAACAACATATATCTGACATCCACATTGATGGTACGTTGCAAATCGGGTTCAAAAACAATATCGCCACTCATCGCCTCCCAGTTGCCATCGAATGCCAAACCGATCAACTCTCCTTTGGCATTGAAAATCGGACTGCCTGAATTTCCACCGGTAATATCATTGTTGCTCAGAAAAGCCACATGCATTTCTCCTGTTTGTTTGTCCACATACGCTCCATAATTTTTTTCTACAATTGCATCTTTCAATTTAGCCGGCACATCAAATTCATAATCTCCGGGAATTTCTTTCTGCAACACGCCCTTCGTTGTGCTGTAATAACTATATTCAACAGCATCGGCCGGTTTGTAACCTCCGATTTTGCCAAAAGTCATACGCATTGTAAAATTCGCATCGGGATAAAGCGATTCACCCTTTTCGGCAGCCATCTCCTTAATTCCGGCTACATACAATCGCTCTGCATCAGTTATAGAATCATTTGCATTGTTCAATTCAGCCGAATTAATTTCTTTCAAGGTTGTCTCAATATCACGCCAGTATTTAAGTGCAGGGTCATTTTTGAAATCTACTTTCCCCTTACGATAATCATTTCTGAATTTATCATAATCGCTGAAACTGGACGTAGCAAACAAATATTCAGCATATTTAGCATAACTGTTCTTGAATTTTTTCCGGATAGTTGTATATATTTCGGGCAAAGCATCTTTATCTACTGCCTTTTCGTATTCAGCCAACATCACTTCGATTGTAGCTTTATCAACAACAGTATAGTAATTTTTATAAATTGCGGCAGCCTCGGCAATAAGCGAATCGGTTGTGATATTCTTTTCGGACAGGCGTTGAATTTGTGAAGCAATACGTGGCATTTCCACACCACTGAAAAGCGACTCGCGCAGGTAGGCAGCCGCTCTGCTGTAAGGATATGCCTTAGTGTAAGCCTCTTCGAGTTTCGAAAGCACATTTCCATATTTTTGTTTACGAACTTCTGACTGTTGTACCCAATTCAAAAATTCCTTTTCTTCGGCTTTTTTACGATCAATAATGCCCAGCTTTTTAATCGCATTATTCATTCCTATGCTATTTTTCCAATAATTGGAACTACCGGCAAACTTACTCGAATACGCGATATTAATTGCTTCATCAGCTTTCATAAACGACATCCAAACCTGTTGTTTGGCACCGCGCACATCTATGCGTGACTGGTTGCCAGCTTTCATTCGGGAATCGATACCCCACGAAGATAAATAACGGTTCGTTGTTCCCGGATTACCCATGATCATGCTGAAGTCTCCGGGCATATAGCCTTTGTTCGAGATAGCAGCAAAGCGTTTGGCTGTATATGGAACATTATCTTTTGAATAGGCTGCAGGTTTTCCATCTTTTGCGCTGTACACCCTGAAGACAGCAAAATCACCTGTATGGCGGGGCCACATCCAGTTATCGGTATCGGCACCGAACTTGCCAATTGATTTTGGAGGAGCATACGCAAAACGCACATCTGTAAATTCCTCAAAAACAAATACATAAAATTCATTCCCGGAATAAAACGATTTTGTTTGCACAATGTAATGATTATCCTTCTGTGCTTCAGTCCTGATGGCACTCAAAATTGAATCCTGTTTTTGTGTTCGTTTTACTCCAAGCAGATCCTCTGGCAATTGCGAGATTACACGCTCGGTAACATTGGTAATGCTTTTCAGGAATTTCACAGTCAGACCAGGAGTTGGAATTTCGTCTTCCAGCTTTTCGGCAGTGAAACCGTCCTTTAAATAATTGTGTTCTACAGTGCTGTGTTGCTGAATAGCACCAAATCCACAGTGATGATTCGTAAAAACCATTCCCTGATCCGACACAACCACACCTGTACAACCATTTCCGAACACCACCACAGCATCCTTCAAACTCACACTTTTGTCACTGTATATTTCCTCGGCAGTCAGCGTGCAGCCCATGCCATTCATTTGTTGGATGTTTAATTTCTCAATCAAAGGCAACATCCACATTCCTTCGTCGGCTTTTAGCCCTGAAACCAAAAAAATTGCAAGCAATAGTACACTTAGCTTCTTCATTATATCATCTATTATATTATTATTCAAATACTTAAACAATAGTCATTTGTATTTTCATACAAAAATAATAAAATTTTTCTTATTGTCAACTGTCTGATCCTAAAACATTATATCATAACGCTAATAAACAACTCTATTCTTCAGTTTAAACGTACTTTTCATAAAAAAAATAAATATAAATCGGGTTGGCACTGAATTTGCTTGAAAGAAAAAATAAGGTTTTTAGTTTATAAATAATTTGCATTTTAGTTTTTTAAGGAAGAGAAAGGAAAAGTCGGTAACAAGCCGGCTTTTCCTGTTTATAAAGTACCTGCCAACACACATTAACAACAAGTAAAAGAGCTAATTCCAAACAGCAGAAAATACTTTTATGTATTTTTACTAATACTATGATGAAAAAAATGCTTAACTTTGTGGTTGATTTGAAATTTAAAACTAAAAAAACATGAGAGTAATTATTCAGCCTGATTATCAGAATGTATCACTGTGGGCAGCTTACTACGTAGCAGCCAAAATTAACAAAGCACAGCCTTCGGCCGAAAAGCCCTATATTTTAGGTTTACCTACAGGATCTTCTCCATTAGGCGTTTACCGTCATCTTATCGAATTGAACAAAAAAGGGTTGGTATCCTTCAAACACGTAATCACTTTTAACATGGATGAATATGTAGGATTGCCCGAAAACCATAGCGAAAGTTATTATTCATTTATGTGGAATAATTTCTTCAGCCATATCGACATCCTACCCGAAAACACAAACCTTCTCAATGGTAATGCTCAGGATCTCAATGCGGAATGCGAAGCATACGAAGCAAAAATGAAAGCAGTAGGAGGCATCGATTTATTTCTCGGAGGTATTGGACCCGATGGCCACATTGCCTTTAACGAGCCGGCATCGTCGCTTAGCTCACGCACACGTCAAAAAACACTAAC
>JAYFRI010000275.1:0-16252 GCA_034926015.1 Paludibacter sp.
AGCGTATGACTTTTGGCTTCCGACAACGAAGCTTCTTTTCGGGCCGGAAAAAATATTTTATCACAAATGCTAAATGCTGCGGGTCCCGACAAGCGGATTACTGCAATACCGCCCATTCCCGGCGGAGTAGATATGGCGCAAATTGTTGTTTCTGAGTAATACATTGTTTTGTAAGGTTATATGAGTAAAATTTATTTTATTATTACTGTTTCCAAATTGCTATTCAACATTTTTCTTGTCGTATCGGACTTTAATTTTGTTGAAGCTATACTTTTCTGATCATTTTTATCCGGAACATCAATGTTTGATAAATCAAGCAATGAGTGAAAGGTCACCGATGAACTAATGGATTTGCTTACATTGTGTTGTACAGCTGCTACCTTTTCTGGGAAAAGTACGTTGTATCGGCCCGATGTCCACACAAACAAAGGTACATGCAGGTCGTAACTTGTGGGGATTGTTCCTCCGTGTAACACTGCATTTCCGTTGTCGAACAGGTTTTCGCCATGGTCGGAAATATAATACATATAACTTACACACTTGTATTGCTGTATTTTTTTTATAATTCCGGCTAAAAAATAATCTGTAAAAAGTATCGAGTTATCATAAGTGTTTATCAATTTTTCTTTGTTCGACTTGTTGATGGCCGTATAGCCAAAAGATCCTGTGAAGTCGGGTCTGAATTTTCGAAACTGTTCAGAATATCTGAAATTATACCTGAAATGACTTCCCAATGTATGAATAACAATAAACTGCTTCTTTTCGTTCTTTGCCAACACTTTGTCGAAGTCGGGATACAAAGATGTATCATAGTTATTGGCCGAGTCAAAATCCTTGACTGTTGAGTATTTAGCAGTAGCTTCTGAGGCTATTCGTCCAATAAAAGGATTACTGAAAGACTGGTTCGAAATCCAATAAGTACTATATCCGGCTTCTTTGAATGCTTCAAGTATCGACTTCTCCTTTCCTGATATGTGAAAGTTGGTAGCAGTAGCTCTTGTGAGCAGAATGGGCAACGAACCTTCAGTAAAGTTTGCTTCGGTAAACACATTCTGAAAGGAATTTAAATGATTTATAGCGCTCAGTTTCGGACTTGTATTC
This sequence comes from Paludibacter sp., assembly GCA_034926015.1. Lineage (GTDB taxonomy): Bacteria > Bacteroidota > Bacteroidia > Bacteroidales > Paludibacteraceae > Paludibacter. The sequence goes on from JAYFRI010000275.1 coordinate 1,102, forward strand.
CTATGATATCCGTTGATCCCGAAATTTGCATACCTTGCAGTTTCGCCAATTACAAAAACATATATTTCTCTTTCGGCGAAATGGTTGCCCGATCTTGAATTAAAGCTGAAATTCCTGAGTTCTTCGGACGAATTGTTGATTTTCGACTTTGTTTTAAAAGCACTTTGAGCAGCTAAAAATATATCAATGGGATAAATTTTATTAAACTTCTGAATATACGCCTTGTTCGAAAAATGATATGCTTTTGCCACTGTGGGAGTTAATCCAAGCCCCAATGAAAAAGTATATACATACAGACTTATGAATATCGCACTTACAAAGACTCCTGCATATAATCTGTATTTACGACTTAATAAATAGCCGTCCTCTTTTATGTTGATAATAAGCACTATGTACGCTATAAGCAGAAGTATATATATAATTGCAATTATTGAAAAAGAAGATAGCACTTCCAGGGCTTCGCTTAAGTTTGTCTGAAATATCAAAAGCATAAAGCCGGAGCTCACCCCGGCTTTATACATAAATAGATGAATAATTTCTAAAGGCGAGAAAATAACATAAATAATAGACAAGCTAAATACTGTTTTCGCCTTAAAAAAAAGAAACGGCAACAAAAACAAACTAACCGAGATGAATAAATATGATATTTTCTTTACAAGGCTATCGTCGAATGTTAAACTTTTGGTTGCATAAAGAATGCCCGGAAGTAAACACATTAAACCAAGTATCAGATAAATAATTCTATTTTTTTTTACCTCCGCAACGGATGTTCTTTGTGTCATAAGAAAAAAGCAGATTTACTGCAAAATAAGCCTTTGTTCAGCCAGTTATGAATTGTCTTTAAATTCTATCCAATACTGTTTGAACAAGTTTTTCAATGTATGGATTGTAGTTTGTATTGGCCGCTTCTACCCGGCGATTAGCAATAATACAGCACACTGTCATGGCTTTGTGCCCCATAAGTTTCGAAAGCCCGGCAATGGCCGATCCCTCCATTTCGTAGTTTGTTATTTTATAGTCTCCAAAACGGAAGTTCTCTATCTTATCGTTGATTTGCATATCGGCCAAATCGATGCGCAAAACCCTTCCCTGTGGTCCATAAAATCCGTTGGCCGAAATAGTGACACCATGTAACATATCAGTCTTTCCTATACGTTCTACAAGGTCGGTATCGGCATCCACAACATAAGGCGAAGCCAGTTGTGCATTCCAGTTCAATTGTTCCTTTAACGCCGCCTCAAATGGTAAATCGCTCACCGCATCGCGTCCGGCATAAAAATTAAGCATTCCATCGAAACCAATTGATTTCACTGATATCAGGAAACTTCCAAGCGGTATATCGGGCTGCATACCTCCCGAAGTGCCAATCCTAACAATGTTTAACTGACGGAATTCTTTCTTTTCGGTACGGGTAACCAGATCGATATTAGCAAGGGCATCCAGCTCATTCACAACTATATCGATATTGTCGGTACCAATACCCGTCGAAATTACAGAAATACGCTTTCCTTTATAAGTCCCTGTGATTGTATTAAATTCACGGCTCGACACTGAACATTCCTGGGTGTCGAAATACTTGGCTACCAAAGCTACACGCCCCGGATCTCCTACAAGTATTATATTATCGGCAAGTTGTTCTGGTTTTAAATGAAGATGAAAAATACTTCCATCGCTATTGATGATAAGTTCTGATGGCGGAAAATGTTTCATAACTGTATGTTAGATAATTTTGTTGATTTTTATTCGGAAAAACACCAAAGTTACTCAAAATTTACAAACAAACAAATAAACGATCAGCTATAAACGGAAAAATGATTGTAGAATAATAGCGAAACGACTGGTGGGCTCTATCAACATAAAGCGTGCTGAAACAGATAGACGAAAAAAGAGTTGCATCGATAAACTATCAGGAAAATTAGCTGATAAGTTCGGGATTATTCTTAATTTCATCAACACATTGCTTCACAAAGGGATATTTGTCATAATCGCTCCGTTTCTGAACTCCATTCCAAAAAATCAGGTCAATATCGATAGGCACTTCTCCTCTCTGATTGGTTTGAGCCGATCTTCCCATTTCATTTTCAATATGTTTGAAATGCTTAACCGTTTCCTTGGCCGTATCGTCGGAAAGAATTTTTATTGCCTGGTTATGAAACTCGGTCTTGTACTTTTTTCCGATGGGCTGAGTGATGAGAATAGTGCTTTCGTCAAGTATTTCGAAGAAATCATTTAATCTGTTCTTAGCTTTTGTCAGGTTTTCCTCCTGATTTACATTTGCACCTAACATTACAATGGCGGTATTCATAAGCAAAGTTTATAAAAAAGAATTTTTTTGAACTGATATGTAAGTAATAATATTTATGCTCTGTTTTCTAAATATAGAATTCAGATAAGCAGTCTTGTAACTCGTTACTATTTGCTTGTAACTGTTTATTTGTCATACAAAGAGTGTTCGGGTGACCTAACAATAGAACATATTCAAGCGTAATGTTCAAGCGGGCATTCAGAGGCCATATATCATTAACAAAAAAGCCGAAGTGTTGTTCTTCGGCTTTTTAAAAATTAAAGAGTTTGCATTAATAGCGATAATCTCTTAATTGTTCCTGCAAGCGTTTGCGGGCAAGAAAAATTCTGCTTTTTACTGTACCAATTGGTAAATTCATGGTCTGAGCAATCTCTTCGTATTTAAATCCCTGAATGTGCATAGAAAAGGGGATACGATACTCATCGGCAAATGCTTCAATGCTGTTGGTGATTTCGCCAATGGCATATGAACCTTCTGGACTATCGAAACCGGAATTTTGAGGTAAATTTAAGTGGTGTCAGTCTTCAGTCTTGTCAACCACGGTTTGATTACGTACGATTTTACGATAATTGTTAATAAAAATATTCTTCATTATCGTTAATACCCAACCCTTAAAGTTTACATTGTCAGTAAATTTTTCCTGATTATCCAATACTTTTAACGTTGTGTCCTGCAATAAGTCCTCAGCCTCGTCACGGTTTAATGTGAGTGAGAAAGCAAAGTTGCGCATGTTACTTTGTAACGCTACCAATTCATTTTCAATTTGAACATTTTTCATACTTTTCAAGTTTTACGTGTGAATAATTTCAATTAAGTAATAAAATCTTAATTGCGAATTGATCTTTCGGATGTGAAAAACTCAATTCTTTTGAAAAAACTTTTTAAAGAGAAATAAGTAATTGATTGTCAGCTGTCTATACTGAATAATGCAAATAAAGAACTCTTTTGAAAATATTATTAATTATTTTCACTACAAATGTACATGTTTTTTTTTTATAATTGTGTACATTTGAACAAAAATATTTTTATGATTCGAAAATTTTATATTTGTTTAATATTTGTAATTATTACAACGGCCTTAAGCACGGTTTTTGGAGCCAATCAACTTATTTTTAAAATAGATTTAAAAAAAGATATTGGCAGTACTACCTGGCTATATATACAAAAAGGTTTTGCGGAAGCCGCAGATATAAAGGCAAATGCAATACTTATCCACATGAATACTTATGGGGGAGAGGTTGTATATGCCGATTCGATCCGAACCAGAATACTGAATTCTGAAATTCCGGTTTATATTTTTGTTGATAACAATGCTGCATCAGCCGGAGCGCTTATCGCCATTGCCTGTGACAAAATTTACATGCGTCCCGGAGGAAGTATAGGAGCTGCAACAGTAGTGAACGAAACAGGTGCACAAATGCCCGATAAGTATCAGTCGTACATGCGTGCCACCATGCGAGCCACAGCCGAAGCACATGGTAAAGACACTATCATTAATGGTTCGGACACTACTTTTAATTGGAAGCGAGATCCCCTGATTGCCGAAGCCATGGTAGACGACCGGACAGTGATTCCGGGTATAATTGATTCAGGAAAAACACTAACCTTCACTGCATTGGAAGCAATAAAATACAATTACTGTGAAGGAATGGCCAATAATGTAGAAGAAGTCATTGAAAAACAGCTGAAGGTAAAAGACTACGAACTTGTTCTTTTTGAGCCAACTGCATGGGATAATATAAAGGGTTTCTTAATGAGTTCGGTGTTACAGGGATTGCTTATAATGCTTATCGTAGGCGGCATCTATTTTGAACTACAAACGCCGGGTATCGGTTTTCCGCTTGGAGTTGCCATAACAGCTGCCGTACTTTACTTTGCACCACTCTATATTGATGGCTTAGCCGCCAACTGGGAAATTCTGATTTTCATAATCGGTCTTGTGCTTGTGGCGCTGGAGCTGTTTGTTATTCCGGGATTTGGTGTAGCAGGTATCTCGGGAATAATACTTGTTATATCAGGACTCACGCTTAGTTTGCTGAACAATGTGGTGTTCAATTTCGAATCGGTTGAAACAGGAGCAATTGGAAAAGCATTCATTACGGTAACCGGAGGAATAACGCTCTCGTTTGCATTGGTTATCTACCTGAGCAGCAAAATTGGAACAAAAGGGATATTCAGAAACGTGGCATTGGTTAAGACCCTTGACAATGAGTCAGGTTATGTCGGAGTTTCGATGGATGCAAAAGAACTGATCGGCCAACAGGGAGTAGCATCCACTGTTTTGCGTCTGTCGGGCAAAGTGCAGGTCGACGGTAAAACCTACGATGCTGTTTCCGAAGATGGATTTATTGAAAAAGGTACGCTTGTAGAGATTATCCGGTACGAAACAGGTCAGGTTTACGTTGTAAAGGCCTAATGACGAGTGATTTAAGGTACATTGTATAAAAACACCAATGAGGCTGTCGGCAAAAATGCTGGCAGCCTCGTTGATGCTTATAAATTGCTTTATTCTGTTTTTCTGAAACGTTGAAATACAATGATATTATCGTATCCGTCTAAAGTTTTTATCCAGTTTTTAAGTATTCCGTTGGACTCGTACCCTTCATTTTCGAACATCTTTCTGCTCACGGTATTTGTTTCGGCTATATGGCAATAAAGTTGCTGAATATGTAAAAAATTAAAAACATAATCCTCCACCAAATGAAGTGCCGATTTTGCATAACCTTTGCCCTGATGACCCTTGTCGACAAATAACCCCAAAGCTATACGGCTGTTGTGCATATCAAAATCGAACAGATCTACTGTACCTACAGTTTTATTTGTACCTTTATCAACGAGCATCAATCTCAACTGTTTGTTTTCGTAAATATCCTGTCCTGAGTTGATTATGTATTGCTTCAGTATAAACTTTGAGTAAGGCTGTCGTGCATTTCCAACCATCCAAATATCGGAATTATTCTCCCAAACGTACAATTGCTCCAAATCATTTGGTTCAATGGCTCTTAGTCTTATTTTTTCATTTTCGAGTAACATTGTTTTTACGTTTATGTCCGATTATTTAAAAATTAAAAACGCTATAGGAAAGCAAAACTAAAATTTTATAATTCAACCACCAAGCAATGATTGTAAAAATCCTTTTTTCTTTGGAGGATATTCATCATGAACAGGAGTGGGTACAGGCTGTAAATGGCTACCCGAGGCAATCATTTGATAAATAACTCCCCAGTCGGGCAATCCGCCCAGGTTTCTGTCGTCGATAAACAAATCGGCTTTCAGTTTACGTGGCTGTTGTTCTCTTTCGTTTTCTTCGGGATAATTGGCGTTTACCGCGTAGAATTCGAGCCCGCGTTCTCTGCAATACTCTACAGCTTCGTCGAGCAATCTTCCTTCGCGCACAGTCCACAGAACAAGTATCACCTGAAAATCTTTTTGTAAACGTTTTAAGGTGGCGATGGCAAATGGGATATCCCGACCAATTTTAGGATATTCGTGCGTCACTATGGTACCATCAAAATCTACTGCAATAGTCATAATTTTTATAATGCGTTTTATGGAATAATTAGTCGTTTAAATCGTCTAAGTCGATATCATTTATCATTTTTGATATCGACGGTTTACAGAAAAAAAGTGCAATGGCAGCAATTCCTGCACAAAAAAGCATGGATTGTGAATGTAAAATATAAAAAAACAAAACACCAAGTATTAGTCCCAATCCAATAATAGTCAGACGTAAATAAGATGCCATTTCATATTTCTTTACTTTGATCTGTACATCTTCAAGTGTCGCTATTTTTTTTGAATAACGATGAAAAAGTCCAAGAGTGACAGGAATGGACCCAATGATAAAGATAATAAGAGCCGAAGATATGGTGATACCTGTCTGGCTTTGGGCATCAATACTGACTCCTTCTTTGAGAATATAATAGCCAGCAGTTGCAGCCAATACAGCAGCAATGTAAACTACATAATAGGCAATTGTAATTTTGGTTAGCGTTTTTTTCATTTTTGTTTTGTTTCTAAAAATATTTAGTTGTTTGAACTTTTTGAGATCCTTATTCCGTATAAGTTACTTCATCGAATTCGAAAAATCGACTCTGTTCAGTATCGAGCGTCCCAGCGTTATTTCGTCGGCATATTCAAGCTCGTCGCCAATGGCAATGCCACGGGCAATTGTTGTAATTTTGGTCCCGAAAGGCGCTAACTTACGGTAAATGTAAAAGTTGGTGGTATCACCTTCCATAGTAGTGCTCAAAGCCAAAATCACCTCTTTAATGTCTTCGGTCTGCACGCGATTGATAAGACTTTCAATTTCAAGATTAGCAGGTCCAATGCCATCCATGGGCGATATAATGCCACCCAAAACATGGTACAAACCTCTGAACTGTTGAGTGTTTTCTATCGACATCACATCCCTTATGTTTTCGACAACACAAATCGTTGAATTGTCGCGCGAAACATTGCTACAAATATTGCATACTTCGGTATCCGATATATTATGGCATACCCTGCAATAAATTATTTTTTTTCGCAGGCTGATCAGTGTGTTTCCAAATAATTCTACTTCCGCTTCGGGCTGTTTAAGTAAATGCAGCGCCAGACGTAAAGCTGTTTTTCGCCCAATTCCCGGTAACTTCGAGAACTCATGTACAGCGTTTTCGAGCAATCCGGAGGAATATTGTTGTTGACTCACAATAAGTGTATATAATGAATTTGAATATTCTTCGTTTAATGATTGCAAATTTACGAAAAATATCGGATTATTCTATTTCGTCGAACAAGGACGGGCTACAAGGTTTTTTTTGTAATTTTGCAAGCTTCAAAAAAAATGAATTTATTATGTCAGGTACACTCATTCTTCTAATTATTGCTGTTTATTTTTCTGTATTATTATTGATATCGTTTATCACGAGTAGGAAAAGCACCGATAACGATGCTTTTTTTCTGGGAAATAAAAAATCGCCCTGGTGGGTTGTAGCCATTGGTATGGTTGGTTCGTCCATTTCAGGAGTAAGTTTTGTGTCAGTACCAGGCATGGTGCGAAGCATAGATTTTACCTACATGCAAACTGTATTCGGGTTCTTTTTCGGATATTTGGTGATTGCCAATGTGTTGCTTCCACTTTATTATAAACTTAACCTGACTTCCATTTATACTTATTTGGATACACGTTTTGGAAAAAGAGCCTATAAAACAGGTGCTTCTTTTTTCCTGCTTTCGAAAACAATTGGTGCAGCTGCCCGCCTGTATGTTGTTGCGCTCATTTTACAAACCATTGTGTTCGACAGATGGAATGTACCCTTTGGATTGACTGTATGTGGCATCATTCTGCTTATTTGGGTGTATACTTTCAGAAGTGGTATAAAAACAATAGTCTGGACAGACACTTTACAAACGATTATTATGATTTCCTGTCTTGTTCTGATCCTGGTACAAGTATCGCAACGCCTCGATTTTAGTTTTGGCGAATTGATAAGTAATCTGGTAAGCAGTGACAAAACGCGTATATTTGTATTCGATGACTGGCATACGAAACAGAATTTCTTTAAACAATTTTTCAGTGGTATTTTTATTGCTATCGTAATGACAGGTCTCGATCAGGATTCGATGCAAAAGAATCTGACCTGCAGAAACCTTAAAGATGCTAAGAAAAACATGTACTGGTACGGTTTTGCTTTTGTTCCTGTAAATCTTTTGTTTCTTACTCTTGGAGCTATGTTGCTGATGCTTGCCACACAGAGTAACATTACTTTACCTATTTTGTCCGACGAAATTTTGCCGCTATTTGCCACTACTTATTTAGGAAAATCGGTATTGGTATTCTTTGTAATTGGAATTATAGCTGCTGCTTTCTCCAGCGCCGATTCTGCTTTAGCTGCACTCACTACTTCGTTTTCGGTGGATATTCTGGATGTACAGCATCAGGACAATAAAAAGGCAAAACGTACACGAATGATCATTCATATCTGTATTTCAATTATCTTTGCACTAATTATTTTGATTTTTAAAGCGGTAAACAACAAAAGTGTGATTGATGCCATTTATACTATTGCTTCATATACCTACGGCCCACTATTGGGATTATTTGCTTTCGGACTGTTTACGAAGCTGAAAGTAAATGACAAAGTCGTTCCTTATCTTGCTATTGCATCTCCGGTGATTTGTGCTGTTATCGACTATTCGAGCAAGAGCATTTGGAATTACTCCTTTGGATATGAATTATTGATGATCAACGGATTTATCACTTTCGCTGCTTTATGGTTCTTCCGTAAAAAAGAAATCAATACAGTTGAGCTAACTCAAAAATAAAAATTAAACAGATGGATATAAAATCAGCAGAATTTGTAATCAGCAATACCGATTTTAGGAAATGCCCCGAAAGTCAATTGCCCGAATATGCATTTATCGGTCGTTCCAACGTGGGCAAATCGTCGCTTATCAATATGTTGACCAACAAAAATGGCTTGGCAATGACTTCGTCGAAACCAGGTAAAACATTGTTGATTAATCATTTTCTTATCAATAACAACTGGCATTTGGTGGATTTACCCGGTTATGGCTTTGCCACAACAGGGAAAAAAATGAGAGAGCAGCTACAGTCTATTATCGAAAGTTATATCCTGTATCGCGAACAATTGACCTGTCTGTTTTTGCTTATCGACAGCAGACATGCTCCACAGAAAATTGATGTTGAGTTCATGACCTGGTTGGGTGAAAACGGAATCCCTTTTGCTATTGTATTTACAAAACTCGATAAAATGTCGGCGGTGAAAGCAAAGGAAAGCATGAATGCTTACCGCGAAAAACTGAAGGAAATATGGGAAGAACTTCCTCCGATTTTTAGTACTTCGTCCGAAAAAAGAATTGGGCGTGATGAATTGCTGAACTATATAGAAACAATAAACAAAACGCTTTGATGCCCAAAGCTGTGGTTTTTCGATGGTAAGTTACGGTTATCTGTGAGAAACGTCTTTGCAGGTCGACCCAATTCAACAGTATATAAATGAATAATTTGAGTTGACTGTCAACTTTTTTTCGAAATAATAATTAAAACAAATCGACGAAAGGCATTGAATAATAAAAAATTACTACCTTTGAATACCTAATTTATCATAAAAAACAAATAATATAAATAATTACAGTATGAAAGCACAGGACGACGATTTATTGGTTTACGACGAAGACGATGCAGTTAAATTTATTCTCAACTTTTTACCAGCCGAATCGAAGGCAAAAATTGATGATACATTAATTGAATATGTATTGGACGTTGTGTATGATTTTTATGACGAAAACGGTCTGATTGATGAAGACTCGGCCGAAGAAGCAAGCATCGACGAAGAAGAAATGTTTAAATACATAAAGAAATGTTCCAAAAAGGACAAAATGGGACTTACCGATGAAGATATCGAACTTATCCTCGACGGTGAATTTGAATATGGAAAATCGATCGGGATTTACGACGAAGAAAAATAATACCTATTATTTTATAAATCAGGTAATCAGTATGTAATTTTCATATTGATTACCTTTTAGTTACCTTTATTCACCGATAATGGAGTTTTTCTGTAAGGTACTAATTGATGATTTTCGGGAAACATTGCTGTTAATCTGCACTTTAAAATTGTAAAACATATTATTAAATATTCTCAATTACCTATTCTGCGACTACTATAGAACTGTAGTACAAGCAATATTTATATTTATTATACAAAAATGAGAACAGCAGTTGTAATTCTGAACTGGAACGGAGAGAAATTCCTGAATCAGTTTTTACCGGTACTTTTACGCAATACACAACTCCCCGGCGTTGAAATCTATGTGGCCGATAATGCCTCTACTGATAATTCGCTATCGTTGATCGAGGAACAATTTCCGACTGTAAAAACTCTGCTGCTCGACAAGAATTATGGCTTTGCCGGAGGATACAACAAAGCACTTGCACAAATAAATGCCGATTATTTTGTGCTTTTAAACTCCGATATTGAAGTCACCGAAAACTGGTTGCAACCTCTGCTCAACTACATGAATGAAAACGCAGATGTGGCAGCTTGTCAGCCTAAAATAAAATCGTTTTATAACAGGGATTATTTTGAACATGCCGGCGCTTCGGGTGGATTTATTGACTATCTGGGTTTTCCGTTTTGCAGAGGAAGAGTGGTTGGCACAGCCGAGATGGATAGGGGTCAATATGATACGGTGATTGATGTTTTCTGGGCCACAGGAGCTTGTCTGCTGATTCGATCGGAGCTATACAATCAGGTTGGCGGACTGGATGATGAATTCTTTGCTCACATGGAAGAAATTGACCTTTGTTGGAGATTGCGCAGCCGTAGTTTCCGAATTGTCTGTATTCCTCAAAGCGAGGTTTATCATGTGGGCGGTGGCACTTTGCACGTAGAGCATCCACATAAAACCTATCTCAATTTTCGGAACAATTTGTTGATGCTTTATAAGAATTTGCCACAAAAATCGTTAAGTAATATAATGAGATGGCGAATGCTGTTTGATTATGCGGCCGCTTTTCAGCTTTTTGTAACCGGAAAACCTAAAAATGCCAAAAGTGTATTCAAGGCCCGGAGAGATTTCAAAAAGATGCTACCCGGTTTTGTGGACAAACGAATTGAAAATCTATCATCGGCCACACGAACTGATTTTCCGGAAATGCTGCGTAAAAGCATAGTGATCGAATATTATCTTAAAGGCAATAAAACCTACTCAAAATTAATTAAATAGTTTGAGAACGGCTGTTTGAACTCTGGCAGAAAATTTGAATATACCTGATAATACTTTTATAAAATGAGAAAACTACTTTTCATCCTTTTGTTAGCTTTCAGCACAAGTGCGTTTGCTCAGAAAGTATATCGCACCCAAATTTTCGACGAAAATATCAAGTCGCTTCAAATAGGAGTGAACGACGAAAAATACCTGCTGCCCATTATTGAACTCAATGGTCCGGATGTGTTACGCATTCGTTTCGACGAAATGTCGCACGAAACGCATTTTTATGGCTACAGCATAAAGCACTGTAATGCCGACTGGACTGAGTCGAACCTGCTGACAAATGAATATCTGAATGGATTCACCACTGGCAATATCACCGACGTCAACCTTTCGCAAGTTACTACTTTTCAGTACACCCATTATAAATTTGAGCTACCCAATACAGATATTGGATTGAAAATTTCAGGAAATTACGTTGTGTTTATTTACGAAGACAATAAGGTAGATCAACCTGTAGCTCAGGTTTGTTTCTCGGTGGTAGAGCCTCAAATCAATATTACTGCCAACTTGCGTGGAAATACCGATACCGAACTGAGCGGAAGACTGCAACAGCTCGATTTTGATGTACAAATGAATGGCTATAAAGTGCGGGATGTGAACAGTGAGATCAGGGTAATCGTTCGCCAGAACAATCGTTTCGACAACGAAGTGACAGGTATTCAACCCACTTTTATTTCCGGATCGAAATTAAGTTACCAAAACAACAAAGCTTTGATTTTCGAAGGTGGAAATGAATACCACCGTTTCGATATTTCGTCGGTTTATGCTGCCAGCGAAGGCATCGCGGATATACGCTATCAGCAACCGCACTACGAAGTGTTTCTTACTCAGAACAAAGTGCAGACTTCCAAAAGTTATATTCATGATTTTGATGTGAATGGTAAATTTGTAATTAACTACCAGGAGGCGGTGGAGAACAGCAATGTGGAAGCCGACTATATGTATGTGCATTTTATGCTTCCGCTGAAAACTCCTTTTTTGGATGGTCAATTGTATTTGGGGGGAGAATTGAATTATAATTTGCTCAACGATCGCTCACGCTTGAAATATGACTTTAATGCAGGCGCTTACCACCAAACTTTGTTGCTTAAACAGGGCGGATACAATTTCCAGTATTGGTTTGTGCCAAAGGGAAGTTCAAAAGCTTCGGTAGAAAAAGTGGATGGCAGCTATTGGCAAACCGGCAACGAATACAGCATTTACGTTTATCACCGCGGGTGGGGCGAGCGCTACGATAAACTGATTGGTGTGAAAAGCATTCAATAGAGACATAAAGGAGTTATAATTTTATCGTATCTGCCCCCTAACCCCCTAAAGGGGGAATAAGAGGGGACAAAGGATGTTTAGTAAAATCTTAATCTTCTTCCTTTCTTCCAAATGTGAAGATTATCTTGCTAATGCGTTATTTAATCCACATATTCCGATAATATGTACACCTCATTTATATAATGATATATTATTTTTGACTCAATAATTCTCACATGTCAAACTAATAATTTATATCATTATGAAAAAAACTTTACTCACTATTTTTGTTTCTGTATTAGCAACAACTACATTGTTTTCTCAAGGATCTGACAAAGTATGGGTGTTGGGAAACGATGCTACAAACTTTCCGGTTTCAGCTGGGATTGGAGCAGGTCCTGATCTGAATGTGTACAAAGATGGACTTGGAATTCATACAGGTACTGTAACCAATACTAATATGGGACAGGTTGAAGCCAGCGCAAAATCATTTACGATCGGTGAAACTACCTATACTTATGTAAACAGATTTAAGTTCAATGGAGCAGGGTATACCGGTGCTGCTGTAGGCCAAACAACTCCAACTGCAGGTGGTGTTGATTACTTTATGCCAACCCAACGTTATTTAAGTTTCAAGGTACTTGGGAACAGTACTATTAAAGCTCATGCAATAACAGGATCAAGTAACTCTCAAAGAAACCTCTTTGTAACCGATGGTACAAAATTAATCGGTACTATGGCTGTGGCTGCTGATGGTGTTATTGCTGAATATTCAGTAGAATATACCGGGCCTGCAACTACACTTTATCTTTTTTGTAATAATGCAATCAACCTGTATTATTTAAGCGCCACAAATTACGATATTAAAACTTCGGTGGACAAACTATCTATTGACAAGCTTATTTCATTCAATGGTACTGATATTGTAAATGAAAAAAATCTCAACCTTGAAGTTTATAACGTGCTGGGTAAACTAATTGCAAAATCGAATACAACAATAAATACAAATAATTTCGAAAAAGGTATTTATATGGTACGTGCGCAGGGAGTACAGGCTGCTTTGAAATTCAGCAAATAATCCTTTTCTATTTTAGATTCACAAAAAAAGCTGCAAATTTGCAGCTTTTTTTATTGGATAAAAAACGGATACAGTATATTCTAACGTGAGCTTAAGAGAACGAATAACGGATGGTTGCATTTCAAAATAGCGATAGAAAACACATTGTCTTTTCTTTCCTGTTTTCCGTTTTGCAACACCCTATGAATTTTTAGAAATTATCTGAAATAATTCAGCTTGTTCATCGTCCATTTTTAAAAGATTCGATTTTGTGTGTTTAGATTCAGGAAGTGTATATGTTATTTGATACATATTATGGGTTAGTTCTACCGACCTTTTTATCGAAAGTGTAGATTTAGCTTGTTTTAATAGTCTTTCCAGCTCCTTATAAATACAGTACGCGGTGAATGAAATACAGATATGTGCCTCAATTCGGCTTTTTAGTCTGTGATATATTGGTCGTATTCGTAAATCCGTTTTTGACATACGAAATGCCCGTTCTATATTCCATAAGTTTTTGTAATTTTCTATTACCTGATCGTTTGTCAACTTGGTATTTGTAATATAGCCTTTCAATCCATCCCAAATTGCATCCGTATTGAACTTTTCATAATCTATTTGAATACTAATTTCACCTTCCATTTTCAGGTATTTGTTGTAGCCTCGATTGTTTATATTGGATTTGGTCAATTTCCCGGCCCTGATTTGTTTTTCGAGTCTTTGTAAACCTCTGTTGCGATTGTGTTGGTCTTTGGTAGCTCGTTTATTCGAGAATGCCACAATCAGTTTGGTTGTTTCTGACTTATTGATACAGATTGTTTGTCCATTGGAAAACTCATTATCAAAGATTTGTTTCTTTATTTTATCGGGTTCATTTTTTATTCTTGCTCCCAGTATGTATTCATATTCCTTGGCTTCTAACGCTTTTATATTTTCAGTTGACAACAAACCTGCATCGGCAACCACAATGGGTTTATTTAAATTAAACTTGGCACTTATTTTTTCAAGAAATGGAATCAACGTGTGACCTTCAAATATATTTCCTTCATAAATATCATATCCGATAGCGTAGCCTCCTGTTCCAACCAACAATCCAAGAAAAATCTGTGGATTACTGTGTTTTCCGTCTTTACTAAAGCCGGTTTTCCGTAAATCATCCTCATCTTCTGCCTCAAAATACAAGGTGGTCATGTCATAGAACACGACACTTATTTTGCCATCTAAGACCCCGAGTGTATGTGCATAAGAAATCTGCTCTACTCGCTCTTTCAGTTCCTTATTTAGTTTGTCTAAGAAACGATATACCATATCAACATCAAGGGTTATTCCCTGATAACGATATAAATAATCAACCGTTTTTAATTTACTCAAAGGATAGGCTATACGAGCAATTACCAAATGCCGAAATAACTCTTCTTTGATCGAGCCAAATCCAATTTTGTCATAAATAGTTCCGAAAATTATCTCCGGGCCTACAATACGAATACTCGCATTGCTCAAATTTGAGAAAATCTGCTCTATTTGTAAATCGTTTTCCCAAACAAATAACTCTGGTTGTTTTGAAAGTCTTTCTATTTCTTGTTTTCCAAGCAATGTTAATTTGGATAGCTCCTGCTCTGTTCGCCCACTACCAATAGTTTTTACAACTTTGTATTTACCGCGTGACTTCTGGATAATTTGTACACTTAAACTTCCCGACCTGTTCTTTAAATTTCGTAAAAACATAGCTAAAATAATTTGCAACACCCAAAATTACACAATTA
>JAYFRI010000130.1:0-12618 GCA_034926015.1 Paludibacter sp.
TGCTGTTTAATGCTGTTGGTGGATATGGTCAGGAAGCTATCGCAAATGCACCTGTCGACTTCCTTTATGTGGAAGTTTGGGGAGCCCGCGATGGAGATAACCCCGATATGAGTTATGGAGATATGATTGCACTAATGCGCGATAATGTTTCAAAAAGTAATCCTGAAAAGAACATAGTACTTGCCGCATACATGAACTATAACGTGAGTAGTGTTGGCTTTGTAAACAAACCTGGAATTTTGTTGGCAAACTCAGCCATTTTTGCGTGGGGTGGATCACATTTAGAATTAGGTGAGCATTACCTCATTAATGAATACTTCCCCAGCAACAATTTACAATTAAAAGCAGATTTGGGCAAAGAATTAATAAGCTATTATGACTTTATGGTTGCTTATCAAAATCTGCTTAGGGATGGAGGTGATTTTCAGGCAGCAGAGGTGGCTTTTACCAACAGTAATATTGTTGCAACTCGTTGGCCGGCAGCTAAAGGGCAGGTCGCTACTATTGGAAAAAAAGTAAATGGAAAAGATATTTACCACCTGATAAACTTTACTGATGCAAATACAATGGTTTGGCGTGATCCTAAGGGAACTCAAGCAGAACCCAATCTGATAGATGCCCCCGAAGTAAGCGTAAATGTTTCCGGCACTGTTTCTAAAGTGTGGTTTGCCTCACCCGATGTTAATCGCGGAGTAGCTCAGAATCTACAGTTTGTTCAAACAGGAAACAATGTGACGGTAACGCTCCCATCATTGAAATATTGGGATATGATAGTTGTCGAATACTAAATACAGTTGGAAATAACTTAATGAAAAGGTATAAATCTATATTGGGCTTTCTATTTGTACTTCTCCCGGCAATTTTATTTGCCGGGGAGTGTACTTCATACAGCTTGAAAGGTAATGAAGTTCAGTTTAACTGTTCTGATAATACTAAATTATCACTTAAAATATGTAGCGAGTCGGTAATAAAAGTATGGTACGATCCGAAAGGTGTTTTAGAGCAAAACAAACCATCCTTTGCTGTAATCAATGATTCACTAGGAATTAGTACTAAAATTGAAGTAAGCGATCAATCTGCTTGCTATGAGCTATATACAAGCAAACTGCGCATTAGGGTTAATAAAAATCCGATGCAATTACAGATATTTGATAAATGGCAAAAACTGGTTTTTAGCGACTATAAAGATAACGGGCATCTATCAGATGCCGACAAAAAGAGAAAAAAAGCATATAAGATATTGCGCAAAGATGAACTTTTTTTCGGTCTGGGAGAAAAAACAGGGTCATTGAACCGTCGTGGTCGTGAGTATAAAATGTGGAACAGTGACAAGCCATGTTACAGTACTACAGAAGATCCACTATACAAAAGCATTCCCTTTTTCTTGAGTAATTATCAATACGGAATATTTTTGGATAACACCTACAAAACAGAGTTTAAGTTTGGAACAGAGTCGGATGATTATTATTCATTTGAAGCTCCTGATGGTGAGTTTATATATTATTTTATTTTCGGCAAGGATTATAAAGAAATATTAAGTCAATATATTACGCTGACAGGCAAACCCATAATGCCTCCAAATTGGGCATTCGGATTTTCGCAAAGCCGGGGTCTTTACACTAGTGAAAAGCAGGCAATTGAAATTGCTTCAGAATTTAGAAAAAGACAAATTCCTTGTGATGTGATTTATCAGGATATTGGTTGGACACAACATTTGCAAAATTTTGAGTGGAGACAAGGAAATTATCATAATCCTCGTGAAATGGTATCCAAACTCAAAGACAAAGGATTTAAGATGATTTTGTCGCAGGATCCTGTTATTTCAAAGGCAAATAATAATCAATGGACGGAAGCGGACAGTCTGGGTTTTCTGGTAAAGGATTTTCGCAGCGGAAAATCATATGATATGCCCTGGCCTTGGGGAGGAAATTGCGGAGTGGTAGATTTTACTAATCCTGAAGTTGCAAACTGGTGGGGCAAATACCAACAAAAGCCATTGGATGATGGAGTAAAAGGTTTTTGGACAGATATGGGCGAACCTGCTTGGAGTAATGAAGAAGATGTTGACAGATTAAACATGAAACATCATGCAGGAATGCACGATGAAATTCATAACGTATTTGGATTAACATGGGATAAAGTTGTGAAAGAACAATTTGAAAAACGAAATCCGGATAAGCGCATATTTCAAATGACCCGTGCAGCTTATGCAGGATTACAACGCTACACATTTGGTTGGACTGGTGATAGCGGAAATGGAAATGACGTTCTTGAAGGTTGGGGACAACTGGCGAATCAGATTCAAATTGGTATTTCGGCCGGGTTGGGTGGAATTCCTTTCTGGACTACCGACATATCGGGTTACTGCGGAGATATAACCAATTATCCTGCCATGGCGGAGTTATATACACGTTGGATGCAATTTGGAGTGTTTAACCCTTTGAGCCGTGCACACCATGAGGGTGACAATGCGGTAGAACCCTGGAAGTTTGGCGAAACTGCCGAAACTAACTGCAAAGCAGCAATTGAGCTTAAATACCAATTGTTCCCTTTTATTTACAGCTATGCACGGGAGGCTCATGATACCGGGTTACCAATAAATAGAGGGCTTTTTATGGAATTTCCGAATGATACAGAAGCAATCCAAACTGAAAACCAGTTTATGTTTGGTAAAGAACTATTAATTGCTCCCGTAGTAAAAAAGGGGGAGCGAGTTAAGAAAGTTTATTTGCCCGAAGGTGAATGGATTGATTTTAATAACAAACAGACTAAATACTCAGGTGGGCAAAGTATTATGTTTAACGCGCCATTGAATATTATTCCAATGTTTGTAAAAAAGGGCTCAATAATACCTATGATGCCTGTTATGCAATACATTCATGAACAAAAAGAATATCCGCTTTATGTTCACATTTTCCCTGACAATATAGGCGAAACAGCAAGTTTTGATTTGTACGAAGATAATGGCGAAGATTTAGGTTACCTGAAAAACATATTTTCCCGTACTCTATTTCAATGCACAACAACAATAGCAAACGGATACAAAATTGTGATTACAGCCAACGATAAGGGTTTTAAACAAGCAGATAAACGTGATATGGTATTGATATTAAACGGGATAGAGAGAAAGCCTCAAGTAATTAAGTCAAACGGGAAGAAAATTAAATTTGTTAAACAAAACAAGTTCAGTTCAGACCAAGAAGCTATAAACTGGACGTGGATTAAAAACACCAAAGAATGTAGAATTAAAATTGCTGATTCAAGAATAAACTATTCCATAACAATTAATTAGCAAGAATAAATTTTTCAACAACAACCCATTACAAAATGTATAATTAAATAAATTTCAAACACTTTAAATTTTATTTTTATGAAAACATCTTTACTTAAAATGGCAGTCATTATAATGACTCTTGTGATGACAACTTCGCTTTCTGCAAGTCGGAAATTGTGTTTAATTGGTGATGCAACCCGTTACGGTTGGGATAAAGGTAATGCGTCGCCAATGATTCAGGACCCGACCGATCCATCAGTATTTTACTACAATGCCTGGCTTAAAACAGGTAATTTTAAGTTTATCCTGGAAAATACCGATGACTCATGGCTACCAACATGGAATAAAGCAGATGACACTCACATTGTAAAACGTGCTTCTGGTAGCGATCCAGATAACCAATTTAATATTTTAACTGCTGGAAATTATTCAATTACTGTAGATACTACTACTCTTACTATTTCAATTGTACCAATGACAGAAACAGCAGAAATTAGCTTTAATACTGTATTTATGGTAGGGGATGCAACGCCCAATGGTTGGGATATCGCTAATGCAACCGAATTGACGAAAAGCTCAACCAATCCTTATGAATTTAGTTATTCAGGGGCAATGAGCATTGGTGAATTTAAATTACCTGTTAATAGAAATTCTGGATGGGATCAGGATTTTTTCATGAAATCTTCAGATACTCAAATGGCACTTCAAAAGTCACCTGATTCTAAATGGAACATAACTGAAACTGGAAATTACACTATAGATATCAATACGCACACATTAGCTATTTCCATTCAGAAACAAACCACAGCAACAAGTCGATTCCCTAACGACGAATCCATTACATTAAAATCAACCATAGTAAGTTCAACATTAAAAGTGAATAATCTAAATTCAGTTAGCTATAAAATCTATAATTTGTCAGGTCTTAAGGTTACTGATGGAATCTCTGAAGGAGAAAACATCAATGTATCTTCTTTAGGAAAAGGAATTTATCTCTTAAATGTCAATAATCAGGTGTTTAAATTCATCAAACAATAATTGTATTTTTAGTAAGTGGCTCGAATAAAAGCCACTTACTAAAAATCACAAACTTGCGCCTTATTATAAAACTTTTCAAAATGAATAAGATTTTAAATATAATATTATCTTTCCTTTTAATTACTTTCCTAACAAAAGCCCAATCCTCGTTTCTTGCCGAACAGGGAGTTGCTGTTTTTTGTCCGGCAGATATGGACTCGGTTCGTACATTACCTTCATTAGCATTAGTAAAAAACCTGCAACCTCAAGGTTCTGTGCCAGACAATTGGAAAACTCGCCCTGTTTTTTCCAAAATCAACGGAAAATCTGCCGTAACCATAACTTTCGATGAGCATGTCGACTTATATGGTAATGGAGAAGTGACAGGTACTTTGAAAAGGAATAATACGAAGGTTACTCTATGGAATACCGATAATTATACTTATTCGGCCAAAGATAATGGAACCAGGCTTTACCAGTCACACCCCTGGGTACTTGGAGTTCGAAAAGATGGGTCTTCGTTCGGTATCATTGCCGATAATTCATGGAAACAATATTTTGACCTCTCAAATCCGATTACCATTACTTCTGAAGGACCTGGGTTTAGGGTTATTGTTATAGAAAAAGGAAACCCAATGGAGGTAATAAAAACCTTATCGGAACTGACAGGGAAAATGAACCTGCCTCCTCTTTGGGCATTGGGATATCAACAATGTAGATTCTCCTATTATCCTGCCTCAAGAGTAAAAGAAGTTGCGGATGAATTTCGTAACCGGAAAATTCCCTGTGATGTTATCTGGATGGATATAGACTACATGGATAATTATAAGATATTTACTTTCGACCCGGCAAAATTTCCTGATCCCAAAGGTCTGAACGATTATTTACACACCAAAAAAATCAAATCGGTTTATATGATTGATCCCGGTGTAAAAAAGGAGACAGGCTATTCTGTTTACGATGATGGAAAATTCGGAAATCATTGGGTAATCGATAAAAATGGAAAAGAGTTTAATGGCAGTGTTTGGCCGGGAGCTTGTGCTTTCCCTGATTATACAAATCCGGTGACACAAAGTTGGTGGGCAGGATTATATAAAGATTTTATGGATAAGGGTGTTGATGGAGTTTGGAACGATATGAACGAGCCGTCAGTATTCGATGGTCCGGACGGAACTATGCCTGAAGATAATATTCATAGGGGAGGCAGTGGACTTCCACAGGATATTCATTGCCGATACCACAATGTGTATGGTATGTTGATGGTAAAATCAAGCCGCGAAGGAATAATGGCTGCGAATCCGGATAAACGTCCGTTTATTTTGTCGCGTTCAAACTTTCTGGGTGGACAAAGATATGCCGCAACCTGGACTGGCGACAATCGATCGACCGAAGAACACATGAAATTATCTATCCCAATGTCCTTGAACCTTAGTTTATCTGGACAACCTTTCAGTGGTCCCGATGTTGGTGGATTTGAAGGAGATGGAAATGCCGATTTATTGGGGAAATGGATGGCGTTAGGAGCCTATTTCCCATTTTATCGAAATCATAGTTCTTCAAACACAGTTAATCAGGAGCCTTGGGCATTTGGAACGAAAATAGAATCTGTTAGTCGCACCGCAATTAATCGGCGTTACTTGCTTTTGCCTTATTTATATACTCTTTTCAGAGAAGCATCAGTTGATGGAACCCCTATTATGCAACCGGCATTTTTTGCCGACTTTCAGGATACTACTTTACGAAGTGAAGAACAAGTTTTCTTGTTGGGGAAAGATTTATTGATTGTTCCTCGTTGGGCATCTAATATAAACTTCCCGAAAGGTGATTGGGATATAATTAAGTTTGAGAATTTTGATGATGGCTATCAAGCTACCGTTTTATTACGCGAAGGGGCTATAGTGCCAATGGGAACGCTGATACAAAGCACAGAAGATTATAACACAGATTCAGTTACATTACTGATTAATCCGGCATCAGACGGCACAGCAGCAGGTATTATGTATGACGATGCATCAAACGGTTACGGATACAAAAGTGGAGATTACGATATCCAGCAGTTTTCAGCATCGAAATACAAGGAAGATTCTTTAAAAATAACAATCAACAAAATCGAAGGAAGCAGAAAGTCCACTCGACTGTTTCGTATTGGTTATGTAACCGGTAATGATATTGTATATTCTGATTGGTCGTCAAATACAACTCAATACATTAAATATATTCCTGATAATTTAATGACAGTGGATCATTCATTATTTCCATCAATGTTTATTGGAGGAAGTTTCAATAAATGGAATCCCGCTTCGATGCCTATGCAATATCAGGGGAATGGTAAATGGAAATCTACGAGAGTTAATCTTTTAGCAGGACAGCACGAATTTAAATTTATTTCTTTGAAAAATCGTACAGGAGTGGAATGGGGAAATGCCGCCGGAACAATGGGGACTGCTGGTATTATCTCAAACGACACTATAGGAATCAATTTTACATTATCCGAAAACGGGGAATATATAATTAGTTTCAATGAGTCAACATTAAATTACTCCATACTAAAAGCTCCAAAATATGATTATTTATCGATTGTTGGCGATGCAACTCCAGCGGATTGGACTCCGTCCGGTAATGCATTAATTCAGGATTCAACTAATTTGAATATATTTAGTTATAAGGGGCAATTAAAAGAAGGTAATTTTAAGTTCCATGCCGTAAATGGAGATTGGTGCGATGGGGATTGGTTGTTAGCAACATCGCAAGATCAGACACTTACATCTACGGAGTATACAGTATTCACAGGTTGCCCATCTGATATTCAGGATTTAAAATGGAAAGTATCAACAGCTGGGAGTTATAATATTACGATAAATCTTGAGGCTCGTACCATATCAATTAAATCGTTAGACTATTTTCCAAACCTTTTTTTGGCAGGGAGTGCTACAGCTGGCGGTTGGGATTTAAGATACACTTCTGATATGAATGCCAACCCATTAAATCCTGCAAATTTCAGTTGGTCGGGCAAGTTAAGTCCTGGCGAATTTAAAATAGGAACAACAAAAACATGGGGCAATGGTTGGCCATGGATTCACCCGAAAACAACAGGTCAGGATTTGGCATTACCAAATTTCGAAATTCAAAATCTTGGGATTGGCTATGACAATAAATGGGTGATTGACAGTTCTAATGAAGGATATTATAATATAACAATAGATCTCGCAAATAATAGAATTCTTTTTCTCAAATCATCTGAAACTGGGGTAGAAAGCAACTTCATTCAAAATATCAAAGTTTATCCTAACCCTATAACAGGGACATTAAATATTGATATTGATGATACTTCCAATGCAATGGTTGGTATTTATAGCTTGACGGGGGTAATGCTTTTTGAATCGTCACTTAAAAATAGGCATAACACCATTAGTGTTAAAGAACGGATAAAGCAAGGTGAATATCTTGTAAAAGTGACAACAGCAACGACATCACAAACTTTCAAGGTCATAATTGAATAATAATGCTTATTTGTAAACTATTAGCTTCAAATGTTAATGGACTTATTGGTAAACCTCTTACGAACAATCCTTCAGATGATCGTAGACAGGTGTGGAAAGGACAAATGACAAATGGTGATTGGATTATAGGTTTCTTTAATCGGGAAACAACCACTGAAACTCGTAGCATTGATTTTATGAATGACCTTGGAATTTCAGGTAGTGTCTTTGTCCGTGATTTATTATTAAATGTGATGACAGAAATGATAAATTCTTAATAGTTAAGGTGAAATCTTCAGTTGAGACACGTTTTGAAAAAATACTTCTTTGAATATAAAATGTTAAATTAAAAATAAGTTTTAAATTAAATTAGAAAAATCCATGAAAATAAAATTAGGTTTTGTAATATCCATTTTTGCTCTTAACCTTACTTTAGCGCAAAACAATCATATATACAAATCAAAAGCATTCACTATTTTTCCGGACAAGGTAGTCCAAGATACTTATACTGCAAAAGTAGTTTCGTCGATAGAACTTATGTCTAATTATCGCAATCCGGAATTTGATAAATATAGTCCGAATATACAATTTAAATTTAGTATCAATTCCCGAGACAATGAAATGCCTTCAGGAAAAGACCATCATGTGACGTTGAATCCAATAAATGGAAAATGCATTACTACCGTTGTGTTTGGAGAGCAGTTGACTGAAACTAAAGTAATTCCTGCAGGCATAAATCTACCAGAAAATACAATTTGGACCATCCGGCTGGATATGCGTAAGATGCTCAACTCGTTCGAGAAAACAGGATTTTATACTTTCTATAACGGTGATAAATTAGCAAAAGCTGATTTCAGAGGCGTGTATATAGCAGGAAATGCTGCTCCACTATCATGGGATTTTAGCAATCTGTATAACAAACATGGGTTGCAGCTCAATGATCCCGATGGCGATGGTATTTATGAAACAACCCTGATAATGAATAAAAAACAGGACATAAAGTCTACTGAAGATCGTTGGAATCTGACAAAAGATATATCTGCTTTTCCGCAATATAAATCTGGCTTTCCAATTTCTGATGCCATTTATAATCTTACCACTGAAGAAATGATTAAGGCAGTAGAACCTGACAGTACTTTTCGCACAGGCAAGGAATGGGCTGGCGTTTGGACACGTGATATAAGTTATAGTATAATACTCTCAATGGCATATTTACAACCGAAAGTTGCACAATATAGTCTGTTGCGCAAAGTAAAAAATAATCTTATTATTCAGGACACCGGGACAGGTGGTGCTTACCCTGTATCCACTGATCGTATGATATGGGCCGTAGCTGCATGGGAATTATACAAAGCAACCGGAAATATGGATTGGTTGCGACAGGCCTATGGAATTATCAAAAAATCTATTGAAGCAGATATCGTAAATGCTTACGATACAGAAACGGGTCTGGTAAAAGGTGAATCCTCTTTTCTTGATTGGCGCGAACAAACTTATCCTCGTTGGATGCAACCTGCAGACATATACGAGTCTGAATGTCTTGGAACAAATGCTGTTCACTATCAGGCCAATATAATTCTTTCAAAGATGGCTCAGATACTCAATGATGAAGAAGTAGCTGTTAGGCATTCCAAAATTGCTGAGCACATCAAAGGGGGCATTAACAAGTACCTTTGGTTAGAAGATAAAGGGTATTATGCTCAATATCTGTATGGAAGAAATTTTAAATCTGTCTCGTCACGATCTGAAGCTTTAGGAGAAGCTTTATGTGTTATATTTGGTATTTCCAACGCTGAAAGAAGCAAAAAAATAGTTTCCAGTGTTCCTGTTACTGATTATGGAATCTCTTGTATTTATCCACAAATCCCGAATATACCACCCTACCACAATAATGGAGTATGGCCGTTTGTACAAGCCTATTGGGCATTAGCATCTGCACAAGCAGGTAACGAACAATCTGTTTTGGAAAGTATAGCAGCTATTTATCGTCCTGCCGCATTATTTCTCACAAATAAAGAAAATTTTGTAGCGGAAACAGGTGATTTTGCCGGAACGCAAATCAACTCCAGTAATATGCTGTGGAGTCTTTCCGGTAATCTGGCTTTAGTTCATAAAATTCTTTTTGGAGTAAAATTTGATGATGACAGTCTACGATTTCAACCATTAGTACCAAAAGCGCTTTCAGGAACTCGAACACTCACCAATTTTAAAGTTCGTAATTCTATCTTGAATATTGAACTAAGCGGCTATGGTAACCGAATTATTGATTTTGAGATAGATGGAAAAAAATCGACAACCGCAGCAATTTCATACTTATTATCAGGCACACATTCAGTGAAAATTGTATTGGATAATAAAGACCTGAATGTTGAATCTATAAACAAGACAAGCAATTATACTTCGGTAGAAACTCCTTTAGGAAGTTACTCTAACAAATCACTAACATGGTCACAAATTGAGAATGCGGTTTCATACACAATCTTAAGAAATGGCAAATTATGGAAGAAAACTGCAAAAACAAAATTAAAGGTTCCAAATAATGGGTATTCAGAATATCAGATTATCGCAATAGATAAAAATAAAGTTCCATCTTTTGCTTCCGAACCTATAATCGTTTATGATAAAAGAAATGAAAAGACTATTGAATTAGAAGACTATATTCAGCAGTCTGATAACAAATACAATAACTATCAGGGAAAGGGGTATGTTGAAACAAACAATTCTGTTAATACGAATATCACTTTACCTTTTAGTGCAAACAAATCAGGTGTATATACTTTGAAATTTAGATATGCAAACGGTAACGGCCCGGTTAATACCGAAAATAAATGTGCGATTAGGTCATTGAAAGTGGATGGTAGTACAGCTGGAACGACAGTATTTCCTCAACGGGGAGCTAACGAATGGTCTAATTGGGGTTATACCAACAGTATTCAAATTAAACTATCGAAAGGCAAGCACCTGTTTGAGATAAGTTTGGAAACAGAAAATGAAAATATGAATACAGAAATAAATCAGGCATTAATAGATGCCATGATTATATACAGGGTAAAATAGTTATTGGTTGTTTTGTCCGAATTAATTTGCAGCAAAAAAACATATCTTAACTGGCTGCTAAAATTGTCTTAATAATAGGGAGTATCATACAATCGGTACTCCCTGAGATAAAGTGATCGTTGTGGCAAAGGTATGTCTGGCTAAGTGAAAAGTCAGGCTTTTTTTGATTTCACACAAGTCACCAATTTCTTTCAGGTAGGCGTTCATTTTCTGATTGCTCGATATGGGTAGAAGTTTGCCTTCAGGAAGTTTGCCTTTATACTTTTCCAATATCATTCTGGGAACGTCAAGCAAAGGTATATTTGAATTTATTTCCGTTTTTTGCCGTTTAGTCATTATCCAAAGCTTGCCGTCAAATGAAGTACGAATATTGTTTTCTTTGAGGTTATACACGTCAATGTAAGCCAGTCCGGTGAAGCAGGAAAATACAAAAATATCACGAACGTATTCCAGCCTTGGAATATCGATTTTCTTTTTCGCTATACACTCCAGTTCTTCTTTAGTCAGGTATCCACGGTCCACTTTCTTCAAGCGGATTTTATAGTTCGAAAATGGGTCATGAAGCAACCAGCCGTTATTTCTGGCAATTAGAATAATTCGCTTGAAGAACTGCATAAATTTGGCTGTTGTATTTGCCTGGCATTTACAATCTACCATTAAGAAGGTTTCAAAGTCAGAGATAAACATGTGGTTTATTTCTGCGAAAGGAATGTCGGATAAACTATACTTTTTCCTTAGAAAGCTGGTAACGTGTTTTAGTGTTACCTCGTATTTCTGATGTGTAGCTTTCGATTTACTTATTCCGACAAGGCTTTTCACATCGGTATTGTGCTTCACGAACAGTTCCAGGAGTGTTTGCTGTTTGGTATTGATCCCGAGAAAGATATTCTTTACCTTTTCGGCTGTTACAGACTGAATCCTTTCCAGTTCCTGGTGATAGATTCTGTTTAAGACAGATTTTGTATTGTCCAGGAGCCCATTAATTTCGTATGCCTTCGCACTTCTACCAGTCATTTTCCCTGTTTTCACGTCCCATAAGGCCGGATCAACATCGGTTTTCATACTAAATCTGGTTTCTTCTCCGTCAACAGTGATACGGCACATAAGGGGTACACTGCCGTTTTTCTTTTGTTTGTCTCTCTTCAGAAAGAAGAGTACATTGAATGTTGTTTTCATAATCTCAAATTGAATTACAAAGTTAAACTTAATAAATTTCTTATGAGAGTTATGCGGACTGCCAATATCAGACAGGGGAATGCCTTTTTAGTTCTATTCGTACCTCTTTTTCGTTTTTCCCCAAAGGGGTACGAATTAGGAAATATTTTCGGTAGGATATTGTCTTTTTTCTGTCGAATTATTAAGAGTACGGACAAAGAAAAAACCCTACAAATCACTGAATTTGTAGGGTTTTACCGTTTTTTGTCGCTAAATGTCTTAGCTTATCGGCGGAGAGAGAGGCTCTTGTATCCGCAAAGTTTCATTATGTTTATCAGTAAGTTATGCTCGTAAAAAATGTTTGGATACCCGATTTTTCACCCGAAAATTTTCACTCAAAAAAAGCTAGTTCAATGCTTGGGAAATCGTGTATACAAAAATACAAAATTTCCATGATAATGCCAAGAATTGAAGACTATTTTTTTAGTGTGGTTGAGACAATATAAACTGATTGTGATTTTTTATTGGGTTTGCTATTTTTTGTGTATAATATATGATATATCAGTTATTATATGTAATTTTGTCTTGAAATATCAGTCGTTATGAAATCAAAAGGAGCAATTTATACCCAAAAGC
>JAYFRI010000296.1:0-3862 GCA_034926015.1 Paludibacter sp.
TACAATGGCTTTTTGGTGGTTGGGGCATTGACAAACGGTAAGCTAAAAGGCGATATCGTTGAAGTAACACCTGTTGACGGAGCTACAAACGGAAAACATAACCCAGCGATCATTGGGAAAATCGGATATGACAATGAAGTAATGGAGAACTTACGTGTTCGTTTGACAGGTTCGGTTTACCATACTGCTGGTTCTGTAGCGAATACTTTATTTTGGGGCGATCGTACCGGATCTCATTATTTTGGTGTGATGGATTATGCTGCGCCAGGTACCGGAAATGCATGGTCGGGACGTTACAATCCCGGACTGTCAGATAAAGTTACAGCTTTAATGGGCAACTTGTTCGTTAAGTTTCATGGACTGGAGTGGTTTTCTACACTCGAATCAGCATCTGGGCGCGCAAAAACTGAAATTACAGGCGAGCGCAACATGAGCCAGTTTGCTACCGACTTAGTATATCGTTTTGGAAACAATGAAAATTTCTGGGTAGGAGCGCGTTACAACACAGCCACTGCTGGTGTAGCAGCTACTACGCCATACGATGTTACAATCGACAGGATTTCGGCAAGTGCAGGTTGGTTTGTTACTAAAAATGTAATGACCAAGGTTGAGTATGTGAATCAGGATTATAAAAACTTTGTAGCGAGTGATATTCGTAACGGAGGTAATTTTAAAGGATTGGTGATTGAAGCGGTAGTTGGCTTCTAATCAATAGTATATATTCATAATGATAACCGGTATGGAAGATATTTCCTACCGGTTATTTTATTCTTAAAAAGTTATGAGGGTAGTCACTGTCATTTTTTTTCTGTTGCTTCAGTCTTCTTTGTTGTGTGCGCAAACTCAGGTGGTAGTGGAGCTGCATAAAGGTAGCTCGTTGATTATACATGGTAAATCGAATGTAGTGTCGTTTAAATTGAGTCAGGATGGTTCCAAAATGCTGAACAAGCCGTTGAGATTGGTTGCTGTTCAGCAGCAAGAAAAGTTGTTCCTAAGCCAAAATGTGTTGGCAATACAGGTTGAAAATTTCACGGCGAGTAATCCGATGATTATGAGGGATTTTCTTAAGCTAATGAAGTCGGATAAATATCCTGTGCTGAAAGTTCAGTTAGATCATTTTGAGACGACTGGAGTCCCTGTAAAGGATAAACCCTTGTATGGGGATGCCTGTGTGAGGATTACTATAGCAGAGCGTACCAAACAGTTTATAATTCCTGTTTCATCGTACAAAAACGATGGATATGTAGTTGTAAAAGGGAAAAAGAAAATTAATATCAGGGATTTTGGACTCGAACCCCCGGTAGAAATGATGGGAATGATAAAAGTGAGCGAATGGATTGAAATTGATTTCAACCTGAGGTGCAAAATTACTGTCGAAAACACATTTGCGGCGCAACAATAAAATGTTTTGTGTCTTGTCGGGAAGTTTTAAAGCCAGCACTGTTCGTTTAGTAGGGTAGATGGCTTTGTTTTTTGGGGAGAAAGAGCAATTGTTTTTGAATTTTGCCCATGACAAAAAAGCCCTATTCCAAAAGGAAAAGGGCTTTTGTATTCAATTGAATCAGCAATTAAGCTAATTTATTGACATAAACCGTCAATTTTGATTTCAGGTTACTTGCTTTGTTTTTATGTATAATGTTGCGTTTTGCTAGTTTGTCAAGCATAGCGCTGATTTTAGGCAACATTTCAGAAGCTACAGCTTTATCGGT
Source organism: Paludibacter sp. (assembly GCA_034926015.1). Lineage (GTDB taxonomy): Bacteria > Bacteroidota > Bacteroidia > Bacteroidales > Paludibacteraceae > Paludibacter. The sequence goes on from JAYFRI010000296.1 coordinate 1,710, forward strand.
TGTTGAACGCATTTTACGAACAGCGTTACGAGCTGTTTTTGCAAAATACCGATTGTGCAATTTGCGTTTTTCGGTTTGACGAATTCTTTTGATTGAAGATTTGTGATTTGCCATCTCAAATTTGCTTTTTAAATATCTTTTTTTATAACTTTTTTTGTAGTCCATAGGGGAGTCGAACCCCTCTTTCCAGGATGAAAACCTGGCGTCCTAACCGATAGACGAATGGACCAGAATGTTTTAGAATGTTTGCGATTCAGAAATTGTATCTCTCAATTGCGGCTGCAAATATACGGCAGTTTTTTGAAACTACAAAGCCTTTCGGAGAAATATTTTTCATTATTTTATAAATGTCTATTTTTGAGTGGCCTTTCGTTTTTGTTTTTGGTCAATATAATTGCAATGTGGCCTGTTTCGGGAATAAATTTCTTATTTTTGTACCTTCATTCATGTTAATATGCTTGTAAAAACAAACGGAATTGTTCTCCATTCGCTAAAATACAACGATAATTCAACGATTGTAAGTATTTATACTTCTCATTTTGGACGGATATCTTATATGGTTCATGGCGTAAATAAAAAGAAAGCAAAATTCAGAGCATCGTTTTTGCAACCTCTTTCTATAGTCGAAATTGATGTGTATCACGTTCCGGCGAAAAACATCCAAAGCATAAAAGACATACGAAGTGTTTATCCATTTGTAGGGATTCCGTTTCATCCGATAAAGAATTCACTTGCATTGTTCATTTCCGAAATATTGTTTCGGGCGCTCAAGCAAACTGAGCCAGACGAGAGTTTATATCATTTTTTGGAGAACTCAGTACGTGCACTTGATTGCTGCGACGATGGGCTTGCGAATTTCCATTTGGTGTTTATGATTAAATTAAGTCGCTATCTTGGTTTTGCGCCGAACAACGATGGTGAGGAGGAGAGTTACTTTGACTTGTTGAATGGTGTCTTTACGCAAGAGAAGCCGCCGCATGTGCATTTTATTGCAGCTGATGTAAATAGTGACTTTGTAAAAATTATGCAGTCGGATTACGTGGGCATGTCTGTTATTAAAATGACTCGCGAGGGTCGATTCAGGCTTTTGGAGGCTCTTGTAGAGTATTATAAGTTACATGTACCCGAGTTTTACGGATTAAATTCATTGCCGGTGCTGCATGCCTTATTTGATTGATGAGTGTAATGAAAATTGATACGACAATAGCATTAAAAATGATTTGAAACAGAATGGGTGATCAGGCGTTTTACAGATCAACTTTACAATAGGTGTGTAGCAGATAAATTTGAATAAAAGCTTGTTTAATCCGGTAATAGTATTTAGTTTTGTAGTCGAACATAAAAAACTCCGTTTTGCATGAAAATTAATCCAGAAGCGCAGCGTACGCTTTTTCCTGAGGAATGTTTGCTTCGGGAATTGGCACGTCAGCCGCGTCTATCTATAGGTCTGCCTAAGGAAAACACGCAGGTAGAAACAAGATTGGCACTGACTCCCGAAGGAGTTGCGATAGTAACAGAAGAAGGGCACAGTGTGTATGTGCAACGTGGTGCCGGTGAGCCGATGTCATATTCCGATTTACAATACAGCGAGGCTGGCGCTTACCTTGTTGATACAGCTGCCGAGGTGTATGGTGCCGACATTGTTATGAAAATAGCTCCTCCTACCACAGATGAGCTTGCGCTAATGAATGACCGGTCTTCTGTCTTTTCGATGCTTCAGCTAAGCAATCTATCGCCCGAAAGTATTGCTTTGATGATGAAGAAGAAAATGAATGCAATAGCTTACGAGCTGATTAAGGACGAACAAAAGGCATTTCCTGTGGTTAGTTCGGTTTCTGAAATTGAAGGTAGCACGGCCATTGCTGTAGCTGCTGAACTTATGAGCAACGAAAGAGGAGGGAAGGGGTTGTTACTTGGAGGCGTAGCAGGCATTTCGCCAACCGAAGTGTTGATTCTTGGTGCCGGAATTACAGGCACAGTTGCTGCGCGCACAGCCCTTGCTTTGGGAGCTCAGGTCAAAATTTTTGATCATGATATTACCAAGCTTAGGAAAATTCAGCATTATCTGGGTCAGCAGGTTTTTACATCGGTAATTCATCCCGCTGTTTTGTTTAAGGCGCTTGCCTCGGCCGATGCTGTTATTGGTAACCTGA
>JAYFRI010000338.1:0-6002 GCA_034926015.1 Paludibacter sp.
TATTGAATCGTGGCATTGCCCAGCCAATCAGTTCGTGCTGATCGTGACCTTCCTTAATCACCGAAATTTGTGTAGCATAAGGACTCAAAGAGCCATCCAGACCTACCTGAACGCCACTTAGCACGTTACCGTTGATGTAACGAAGCTCTTCGTTGCTGCTTACTTTGCCTTTTACAATTTCGGCAACACTACTTCCGGCAATGGTTTGATAGTATTGAGGTTCGGCAACTTCGGGTCCTGTAAGGGCAAGCGTACGTTTCAGATCGACAATTCCTTTGCTGAAGAAACGACCGATAAATAAAACATCCTGGGCATTTATAGTCCAAACAGCCTCTCCCTTGTTCACGGGATCAATATGATTGATTTGAACGCCAACATTTCCTGCCGGATGCGGACCTTCGTAAGAAGTGATTTCGACATTTTTCACCGACGAAAATACAGAATTAACACCGGCTTTCACTCCTAAATGAACTTTACCATCAGTGAGTTTTGACAGGGCGTCAATACCAAGCTGAAATTCATTCAACTCACCTGCCACTACAAATTCGTGATTGGGTGCCAATGGTGCCGAATCAAATGCAGAAATAAAAATAGCTTTTGCCGGTTTTGTAGGGTTAGCGATTATATCGTAAGGGCGTTGTTTTATATACACCCAAAGTCCCGCTTTCAAAAGCAGTTCACGAACATCGTCTCTATTGAGTTTTTCTACAGGTTTCACATCAAAGCTTTCGAAAGCGTTTTTCTTATCGCTCTGAATGGTTACACTCATCACCTTGCGTCGCTCGCCTCTATTGACAGCCAGCACCTTACCGCTTACCGGTGAAACAAAATTCATTGTGTCGAATGTTTTGTCGTTAAAAAGCGGACTTCCGGCTTTCACTTCATCACCTTCTTTCACAACTACTTTTGGCGTGATTCCATGGTAATCGTCGGGAAGTATAGCTATGGTTTCCGAAACAATTGTGCATCCAACTGTTTCTTTTGCCCTGCCGTTTATCCGGATGTCCAAACCACGTTTAGTTTTAATCAGATTAGCCATATAAATTTTTGTAAAATTAGTTTGCGCTTGTTTTTTTGTAAGTATTGTATTTTTGCACTTTCTGAATAATCACACCTTTTAAGGAGCGTTCGACACTGAAAACAGTTTTCATCTATCAGGCTAAATAAAAGGAAGATATGCTTTTTTAATACACAAAAACATACTTTTATTGAAAAGCGTTGCAAAAATACAATATTTTCATTACATCTCAGCTATTATTAATGAAATATTTCGTTAATTCCTACTTTGCTGAATACTAAATTTATAAACACCTATATTTGTAATGAATACAGATTGTAAAATTCCAATATCATTTTAGATTGTTAATCACAATTGGACTAAACTATAGCTAAATTCTGAACTGCATAGGCCGACATAAAAAAAGAGTCAAGCGTACTAACCACTCGACTCACACAAAAAAAAGCGACACAGCATCGTGTTATTTCACAACAATTTGTTTTGAAAGCTTATGGCAGCTCCCTTTCACCTTCACAATATAAACCTGATGTAAAGTAGTTTTTATTGTTGCAATATCAAATGGGTTTAGTATTGTTTTTGCAACCAGCCTACCCGAGACATCATATAAAAACACATCGGCCACTTCATTTAAAAAACTCTTAACACACACATAAGCTCCGCTATTGAAGATATGAAAACCAGCATCGGGAACTGCTTGATTCTTTTTCAGACTTTCGGCTATGATTTTGAAACGAACTACGGGTTTTGGTGTGGAGCCTGCCGTAAAAGTATAAGTGGAGCCACTTTCTGTAACGTCCTGTACCGTATTCAAAACCAAATCATGAAGATAGATTCCTGAGTATTGTGTTTCAGTATTCTCATGTGTAAAAGTCATTGTATATTCTGTATCCTGCCCGGCCTGAAAAGCGATATTTGTATTGTTCATATCGGCTACAGCATCAATTTGATAAATACCATCATTCTCTACAGCATAAATCTGTGGCGCCAAAGCTGATCCGGAGATTTTAAATCCATCGCTCCCATTATCAAAGTTACGTGTCGCTCCATCTTTGCTGAAAATCCACATTTTGTCTCCCGAATACTTTCCCCTTACATCAATCACAGTAGACACTACATTGTTGTTTTCATTGTTTTCTACATAATCAGCATTTTCAGCTCCGCGGATACGCATTGGATCAGAATTTGGCATCACTCCACTGTAGTTGATATTGAAATAAGAATTCACTGTCGAATTTGGAACATTATCTTTCACCTTTACCAACATCGAACCCATAGAAGGAACCTGCCTCGGAAGGCCTGAGTTACCAGCTACATCTTTTGGCACAGCAGTATACTGCCCGGCAGCGGTTCCGAATGTGCCTGCCGGTATCTGATCCCACTCCAAATATGTTCCGGCGTTGTACAAATACACAGTAGCTTCAGTATCGCTTCCAAAATCAAGTGCACGAATATCGATAGCAGCAGTATAAGGATTGGTAAACAAATGCTGACCGGGAAACAATGCAGTAGGGGTTTTAGCTAATTGTCCAGAACTGAAATTGCCATTTTCAAGCGTTCCTTTTATGCTGTATGTAGTCGGAAATTGCTGACAGATTTCATATCCGGTAAACGAAGTCAAAACCGATTGATTAACCAACGACACCCAGTGATTTTGAGTAGTTGTTCCCGATTCCACCATCCTGCGCAGATACGAACCATTAAACGTTGGGTTAGCCGCTACCGAACGAACAGGAACGCCAAAAAACTGCCATTTGTATTTGTCTCCTACAGCACGTAAAGTATCGAAAGTTGCTTTCGAATACATTTCCACCGTTGCCAAAACAGGATTATTTTCTGCATTATGAAATATCAATGATCCATTGGCTAAAGTAGTACTTGCCTTAACGACAAGTCCTGATGTGCCTGAAGAATTAGAAATACTGCCTAAAACAATAAGCGACTTTTGTGGATTTATTGTTAACATTCCTCCGTTATTGATAGTAAGTTGATTGTTTAATGTAAAATTACTGTTTACTACAACATTGGCAGTGTTGTCTACAATCATGCTATAAATTTTGTTGCCAAGAATAAAATTATCGGACAAATACTGAGTAGAGGCTCCGTTGTACCTTACAATCGTACTCGCCACATTGGGCACAATAATACCTGAAGTAGTCACATCGCCCTGCAAAGACAAAATTCCGGTCACAGTAACACCGTTTGTGGTTTTCACCCCTGAACCCAAAAGGGAAAGATGGCTGTAGGTACGGGGTGATATTGTCTGATTGCCAGTTCTGTTATATTCAACAGTGCTACCATTATTGAGGTTAATCGTAGTAAAACCTGTCGGAAAATTGGAGACTTCACTTATTTTCAACGTTGCTCCCGAAGCGAGCGTAAAAGTGCCGGTCCCGTTTAAACTGTATGTAGCCAAATTGAGCACTCCATTAATGACAAGGGCGCTTGCCGCAGCATTGGCAGTGAGTGTGACTGTATGCCCACTCTGAATTGTCACCGAGCCATCTGTAATTAATGGAATGGCTGTAGGAGTCGTCCAATTTGCCCCATTATCGGTCGATTGTTGCCATGTGGAAAGTACATTCCAGCTACCGGATGTAGCTGATCTGAAAGTCTTATTTGGATAACAGGTTGCATTGATTGTTGTACCAGTTGGACTAAAAGTTCCGCCCGACACTATGGGAGCAGGACCGCAATTTCTATCAAAAGTTGTAGAAATTGTAAGTGCTGTAGCTCCTACCTTTGTAAAGCCGGTGGCAGGCTGTCTGAATCTCGGTACGGTTACATTATTATTAGAAGTAGTAAATGTCTTTGAAACTCCTGTCATAACAAGCCAGCCAGTACCTGTACAAACAAAGGGGGCTATACCAGTATAATCAGTACTGATATTGCCACCGACAATTACATTTCCTGAACTGTACTCTACTCTTGCATCAAAACCTGTGCGAACAAAATTACCTTTTATTGTCAGGTCATAAGTGCCTACTGAAACATAACTTTGATCAGCAATACTAAAATTTCCATTAATGGTGAAATTATTATTTAATATAAGTCTGGTGAGATAAGCAGTCATATTTATGTTATTGCATGAAAGCCCCGTAGAGTTAACTGTTATAATATGTGATTGACAAATCACAACATTGTCGCCAGCCATCGGATAAGAACCATTATTAATTGTTTCCCCACAGGCAACTGTAGTCCATGTATCTGGATTCGTCCAATTACCGGTTTGCCTTGAATAATATGTTCTTGGAGAATTATTAAAAGTGCCTTGAACCGAATATCTCGTACCTATGCTATTGGTGGCAAAAGCTTTGAAGTAATAGGTAGTATTGGCACTTAAGCCCGCTACATTTACACTGTAAGTACCTGTTCCAAAAGTGCCGGTTTCCGAAACTTTAGTTCCAAAACCATCGGCAAATCCATTGGTGGTACTATAATAAACACCTCTTTCGGTAATTGTTTGCGAAGCACAACCATCCACATCGATAGTACCTCCTAAACTTGCAGTTGTAGCCATTACATTGGTTGCTGTCGGTGTAGTAACGGTTGGAGCCACCGAAGCAGCACCACTACCTGCAGCAGCGACATTAAGATTAGCTGCACCGCCGCCACTAACTACAATATTTCCGTTGTAACTGATAGGATCGAAAGGAGAAAATTTCACATAAATAAGTTGGGAATAATTACCAGCTGGATGCGAAAGCGACAATGAATTTGTATAAGTACCATTCGCTGTTGTAGAAAAGCTGAAAGCAGAGAGCGACGAGACCGTTACATTGGCAGTTGTGAGTGCCAGACCTGAAATTCTAAAAGTGTTAGGTCCAACAGTTGTTCCTGTACACACCGATCCAAAACCTGTTAAAGCCGTTGCCGACAGTGAAGGAGCACAAGGAGTAGCATTCAGCTTTGTGGCAGATGCTGCTTTTATGCCTGTAGGTATATTTTGTGTAAAGCAGTTATGGTCGTAGTTGGTCGACACCGTTAATGTTATTTGGTTTGTTTGCGTAAAACTGAAGGAGCTTGAACCGACTCTGAAATTCTTTATAGTTTTTGTTTCATTAAACATAGGAATTCCTCCGTTTACCTGTAAATAACCTAAACCTTGAGTAATGCTAGATGTATTTCCCCAGTCAACAGTCCAGGATCCGGTAACAATAAGATCAAAATTTCCCATTGCAATAACACCAAGGCCTGAATTTTTGAAAAACAAATTGCTGCACTGGGCATTCTCCGTCAGTGTTATGGTGGCTGGATTACTATTGTTGTCTAAATGCACATTATCTCCTGCCTGTGGATAGGTTCCTGTATTTACAGTTTTATAATGCCCACTCTCAGTAGTCCAAGTGGTGGGATTGTTCCATGCTCCTGATTGTCGTTGATAATAATCTATCGAATAGGCGTTGTTTACGCACAAAACTACCACCATCAAAAGCAATAGAGACTTTTTGAATATTTGATAAGAAAATATTTTTTCAATATCTATTTTCATACGAAAATGATTTAGAAAATTTGGGTTAACAGCGACTAAAAACTAACTCACACAGCTACATCGAAAAAGAGTATATTGATAAACAGCTCTGGTTCTCATTGCGAAAATAAACAACAATCGACATGTTATTTATTTATGAATGCTTCGTCTATTTTTTTAATAACACTATAGTCGTATCATATGTTCCGGCAATTAGTTAAAAACATCAAAACCAGCACAAACAAAACTTTTATAAGCAAAAGTCCGGTGAGAGAGGCTCCACCGGACTCCTGACTTCCGCGCAAAGGATGTTAAATTGCATTCTTCAACGTGTAAACAGCAATTATACAGTGTTATATGTAAAATGGTAAGATAATTTTGGGTGTTAATCACTAAAAAATTATCTTTGTTTTTATGTTTATCAGAGAATTGCGACATAAAAACGGAAGAATCTATATTCAAGTAGTAGATAAAAGTTCCGGAAGATACAAAGTGCTCAAAAGCTTTGGGTCATCT
>JAYFRI010000074.1:0-3607 GCA_034926015.1 Paludibacter sp.
AACACCACCGAGAGTCCTGTCTCGTTTTTTGGAGCATTAGGGTTCGATGTTTGACCTTGAACAAACCAAACCACAGGCCTGTCTTTCGGAATATACGAAAGCAAATGCGCGACATAACCGGCTGAACTTTGCTCCGACAGCAATGCGTGGTTTGTAAACACCTGCGGCTGATTGTGAATAAAAACATATCCCTTCCCGTATTTAATCTTCAGAAAGTTTGGATATATTTTCCCATCCGGCAATTTTTCTGTGCCTAAAATGGTTGTGGTTCCCGCATCGGCATCGACAAATGCAAATGTGTTGTTCACCGGTTTCATCTGATAATCGGCTTTGCTCCAGTTTTTGTTGGTTAACGAGAGTGTGAGCACATCCAGTTTTTTCAACGACAAGTCCGAATCGGCTTCGGTATAATTCAAACTTAAGCTATCTGTAATGTTTCGAACAAAATTTTCGCTGCTAACAAATAAATTACTTCCCTCCTTCACTTTTTCGAGTATCACTGTATCACCTATAAAATACATGTTTTGCCTGATCATAAGGTAATTAACCGTATCAGTTTGATTTTGAATATATTCGTAAGGTGTACTTAGTATACGTTTTATTCTGTTCTCCGGAATTATGTTTTTAATTTCGCGATTAAAAACATAAAGATCGAACGGGTTTTTATGATCGAGAGAATAAGTTGGTTTCCAATTGGTTGGTTTTACCCTGAAAGTATCGATCAGTAGAATTATCAACACCAAAAGGAAGATTCCGGCCAGGTATAATTTTATTGTTTTACCCATTCAGCACCTCCTTCCGCAATAACTTTTCGAAAGCCGACTTTGCTTTTACATAATCGCTATTTTCGAGTGGAAACTCGCCATACCAAACATACTCGTAGAGATATGACAGATACGAAAATTGATTTTTCATGGCCTCATCGGAAATTTCACTCAGGTATTCCGAGTTTGTTTTATCAGGCAACCAATTGATCAGCTTGTTATTTTTCAACATCTTAAGGGTCCACAAAAAATACAATCGAATGCAGGAGCGGGTATCTCCCTTTTGCTCATGTTCGATGATAAGTTGTCTGAAATCGGCTTTTTCAATCAGATTTTCAGTATCATAAATATCCAATGTCAGCTCCTCATTCTTTTTATCGAGCAACCAACGCCCTTTGTGGCGAACAAGGATACGAACGACAATAAACACAACAATAAGAATAACAATGCCACTTAGAAAGCCGATCAAAGCTTCAATAAACGCAGGTGTAGGTGCATCCGGAGCATATCCAAACAGTTTTTTCAGCAAGTTGACTATACGTTTTTTTAACAGTTGCCAATATGAATAACTATCGTTCCCCTGCGTATAAATAAACTCATCATCGCTCAGATATTCCGACCTGAAATTTTGTTGAAAACCTGTAACCTGACGTTTTGCTGTATCAGAAGGTAAATCGGTAAGCATTTTTTTTACCAATTTATCCTTGTCGGAATCAGAACTATCTGTCAAAACAGTTTGAACTTCCTCTAAAATACTGTTTTTCTGAGCCATAAGTTGAACGCTCAAAAACAGCAGCAAAATCAGAGATGCTTTATGCTTCATTGCCGCCGATATTGTCAATTTCAGAAATGGCCTGTAAATGTTCGGTATCTTCAATAGCACTGTAATAAACCAAAGTTTGTTGGATATAGAATACATTGAGCATCAAATAAGTAACTACCATACCCAACACATACAGAAACACCATCGACGGAGGAAATTCAAAGGCGTTGAGATCGGAACCCGATGAAATATAAGAAAACATTATCATAAAATAAGGAACCATGCTTATTGCACTCTGCACAACAGAAATAAATATGTAAATTATAATTGACGATCCTACAACATGCCAGAAATTACTGAATAAAATTTTCCAGGCTTTCCCTAATGCGGCAAAATAACCGGCATCTTCATACACATAAACTATCAAAGCCTGAATTGAAAACACTAGCATAGCCGGAAGTCCGATGATTAAAAGTGGAATTCCTATAAGAATCAGACTTAGAACAACACCAAACATCATAACAATCATCATGACCGGAATGAAAATAAAGAATGAAATAATTCCGAAAACAATAATTCTACCTGCAATTTTAAGAATTTCCTGCAAAATCTCGGATGCTGTGAAATCGTTGCGTCCTGTTTTTTCAAACATTTTTACATACACAAGGGGCTGACCAATGCTTAGTACCGACGAAGCAATTGACACAAGAAAGAAAATTGAAAAAAGTACTATGACTAAAAACATATTAATATCGTTAAAAAATAAATCACCGGCAAAATCGGGCTGCATCATATTTCCGAAGAGATCCCTGAATGTAAAATAGAAAAGTGCACTCAAAACCAGCAGTAATGCCCCATTGATAGTAATGTAATTTTTGAAATAATTCTTACCGAAAAGTTTAAAAAACTGAATACTGTCGTTGATATAAGCATTAAAGTTACGTTTTTTGTAGAGTTGAAATTCTTGCATAGATTTGTTTTTTATGATAAATAAAAGGTAAAACTAAATAATAAAACGAGATCAAAGCCAAAGTAAGCACAATGATGAAAACATTTATCCACAAGGGCATAGCGCCAGACCATCGCGTCACAAAGCCCTCAACAAATCCGGCCATAACAAAAAAAGGCAAGGTGCTTATGAGTATTTTCAAGCTTTGGCGTGCCCCGGTAACGAAGGATTGAAAACGGGAATAAGTACCCGGAAAAAGAATTGAACCGGCCAAAATAAACCCCGCCATTGTTGCAATAACAATACTGAAAATCTCCATTGCTCCATGAAGCCAAATGCCACGTAAACTTTGTTCGAACACTCCGTTTTCGTAGAAAAAGTATTGAAACGAACCCAACATAATGCCATTTTGCATCGACATAAAAAAGGTCAAAACTCCAGCCGACAAACCAAAAACATACGATTTCATTGCAACGCCAATGTTATTGATTGTAATGCCAATAAACATATTCAACTCTCCTTGTTTATTATAAACTGCCATCGGATCACCATTTTTGATGTTTTCGAGCGTCATATTCACATATTCGTCGCCAAGAATGATCCGCACAAATCTATCGTCGTAAGCAGCCGAAATAGCTCCTAAAGCAACAAAGAAAAAAAACAATGCAAATGCAAAAATCATTTGCTTGCGGTATTGATAAATTAAGTACGGAATCTCTTCCAAAAAGAATGATTTGAGACGGTTTTTCTCGAGGCGTTTTGTTTTATAAATTTTTCTGTATATTTGCGTGACTAAGAAATTAAGGTATTCAGTGGTTTTACTCTTTGGATAATAAGTCTGACTATACGATAAATCATTGATTAACTGAATATAGGCATCGGCCAATTCGTCAGGATTTTGGCTCTGCTTCTGGTTCAATGATTGTTCTACCTCCAACCATTTTGACTTATTTTTTTTTATAAATGATATTTCTCTCATAATTAAATACAAAAGTAAAATTTTATGTCAAATTTACATATAAACACAACGCAAAATATTAATTTATTTTTCACAACAGCTCCAATTGGAGAAAGAATGTTGGCCTATTTAGTAGATTTAGTCATACAGATTGCCTATTTTATTATTGTGGC
>JAYFRI010000114.1:0-8905 GCA_034926015.1 Paludibacter sp.
AATCTTTCAAATCAATTTCCGGTACAACTTGAAACAAATCATTAGGACCTCTTACCGACCAACCATCGTCAAGAATGACATATTCAATTTTATTGCGAGATGCAAAATCTATATAATACTTATATGTTTCATTATTGATACCTGTTTTAAAATCTACTCCGGATAAGTTCAAATCGTTCCACCAGTCCCATGCTACTTTTCCCGGCTTAATCCAACTGACATCATTAACTTTAGAGGGTGAAGCTAATTTATACACCATGTCATTATCGGCTAATTCTTTATCATTATTTGCCACTATTACTATTCGCCACGGAAACGATTTGTTTCCTCTGCATTCGGCAATATGATTTTTGCGCTCAACGACCTTCATTTGCACAATGTTATATTTGTTTTGAGCCTCTTTTAACGGGTAAGGTGCAAATTTTCCTTTTAATACTACTGATTGATCGGGATTATATAGAAACATTCCCGGATAATTATTCAGGTCGGATTCCGCTATTGCAATTTTCTTGCTGTTATTTCTGCTTACAACAATCGGAGAAAAAGCCAACCTCGCTTTATCCCATTGATTTAAAGTTATAACAGAATATACATTTTCAAAACTATTGAAAAATTGTCCTTCATAGGTTTTTGCACCACTTCTCACGTAAGGAATAAAAGCATCGCTATCATAACCGAGATTGAATTCGGCTTCTTCATCGATAACCAAGAAATCTCTTTTTTCAGTAGAGATAAACCTGTAAGCCATACCTTCATTATAAGCCCTGAAAACTAATTCGAAGTTTTCCTTAAATATCAATCGAAGTTCATTATAGTTGTCTTTTATTTGAGAACGTTTATAAAATGGAGATTGTATTGTATTACTGACACAAGTTCTTTTTGTTCCCTTTATTGTTGGTTTATATCCGAATATTTTATTCTCAAGTTTCATTGAAATAAACGAAGGAGAAATGACTGTATCGGCCTCAGATTGTATAGTATAACTTACTCTGTTTCCAATTGAAATTTCAACTCTCAGTTTTTCATCCGGAGAGATCAGAATGTGTTTTTTTTGTGCATTAGCTGAGAAAATGGAAATTGTAAGCACTAAAAATATAAATGTCTTTTTCATACTTTATTTAAAAATTCAATGATTAATTAGCTTTGTTAGTCATTTCGAAAACAAGATTTCCTCCATTCATAATATCTGAATGATGTATTCTGAAATCATTTATTTTTTTACCGTTAAAGGTAACTGACTTCACGTATTTATTTTTTTTATTCAGGTTCTTTGCAGTCATTATAAACACTTTATTGCTTGGGAGTTTTATAGATGCTTTACGAACCTGAGGGGCACCCAAAATATACTCTCCTCCTACCGGATTAACTGGATAAAAACCCATGGCAGAAAAAATATACCAGGCCGACATTTGTCCACAGTCATCATTCCCGCACAAACCGTTTGGGGCAGGCAAATAGAAACGATCAAAAATTTCTCTAATCAGTTCCTGAGTCTTATCGGACTTACCAACAAAATTATACAGATATGCAACATGATGACTTGGTTCGTTGCCGTGGGCATATTGGCCAATTAATCCGGTCACATCAAGTACTTTTTTTGTTTCTGATGATTGTAGATAAAACAAGGAATCTAATTTATTTTTAAAATAAGTTTTACCACCCATCAAGTTTATTAAACCTTCAATATCGTGCTGCACATGAAAAGTATATTGCCACGCATTGCCTTCGGTATAATCTCCGCCATGTGAGCTATCATGCGAGAGTGAGAATGAATTGAATGGCGTACGCCAATTGCCTTTTGAGTCTTTTGCGCGCATCATTCCAGTTTGATTATCAAATAGGTTTTTATAATATCCCGCTCGTTTCATAAAGAAATCAAAATCTTCTTTTTTGCCCAATTTATGAGCCATAAGTCCCGCACAATAATCATCATAAACGCTTTCCAGAGTTCTTGAAACAGATTCATTTTTAACAATATCAAATGGATAATAACCAAACTTGTCATATACATCCCAATCTGATTTTTGGTGATTTGTTGTCAAGGAGGCTTTAATCGCTGTAAATAATTTCTCGCCATCTACAGTGGTAAGTCCCTTCAAATAAGCATCTATCACAACAGGTATCGCATGATTCCCTATCATGCAATAGTTTTCTTTACCCCAAAGTGTCCATATTGGAAGAAATCCCTTAATATCGGCATGAGCAAGCATACTGTTTACAAAATCATTCACCTTTTCAGGTGCGATAAGTGTATATAGTGGATGGGCTGCCCTGTAAGTGTCCCAGAGGGAAAATGTTGAATAATAATTTCCGGTGACTGATGTGAATACACTATCGTTTGCACCACGGTACATTCCATCTACATCAGCTATATTATTTGGTTGTATAAACAGGTGATACATCGATGTATAAAAATTTATCTTTTGATTATTTGTCCCATTTATATCAACGGCGGACAATAAATCATTCCATTCCTTATTAGCAGCAGACCTTACCGAGTTAAAATCCCAGTTTGGATTTTCCTTTTCGATTGATTTCATAGCACCTTCAATGCTGACAGTTGAAATAGCTACTTTTGCTTGTACCGATTTACTTCCGCTTAAATCAAACTCCAACATGAAACGTTTTGCTTTTTCTCCTTCTAATGGAGTTAATGCCTTTTTGACCTTATATGGAGAATCAAATTTAATTACATAATAGATATTGCGGCTTACCCAACCTCTGGAGCGATTATAACCAACAATGGTCTTATTGTCCAGCATCTCTACCTTAGCATCAATCATTCGGTATTGCAAATCTTTCTTCGAATTCACCAATCCATTTTGTAAATCAATCAACATATATGCTTCTCCAGCTTTATTGTAGGTATATTTATGAAATGCGGTATGCCCGGTTGCAGTTAGTTCCACATCGATATTCATATCCAAAAGATTTACAAAATAATAGCCCGGTTTTGCTGTCTGGGTTTTCCGGTTATATCGACAGGAAAATGTCTCATCGGGAAGTTTATCGTTAAATGGCAACATACGAATATCTCCTAAATCAGGGACACCTGTTCCATTTAGGTGAGTCTGCGAAAAACCAATGATTTGATCGTCATCATAATTAAACCCAGAGCAATAACGCCAGGAACCATTACCACTTTCAGGACTCACTTGTATCAACCCAAAGGGAACACAAGCCCCCGGGAAGGTATGTCCATTATCTGCGTTTCCAATAAATGGATCCACATATCGCGTGTAGTTTGTCGTTTTTTTACCACAAATAGCAGGCATCCCTACACTACTTAACATAAGCAGCAACAACACAATTCTAAAATACTTCATCTAATTCTTTTATTTAAAATTTATTGGGACTACAATAATTCGAATTCGGCTTTCTTTACGCTCTCTGAATCCGAGCCTATAAATAGCTGAAATTTACCTGGTTCCGAGAGATATTGCTTATTATTGTTCCAAAAACGAAGGTCTTCTTCTTTTATATCAAATTTCACTTCTTTTTCTTCACCCGGTGCCAATTCCACTTTTTGGAAATTTTTTAATTCTTTTATAGGACGTGTGCTCGAAGCCACTAAGTCCCTGATATAAAGCTGAACTGTTTCAACACCTTTGTACTTACCAGTATTCTTTACCTTCACAGTTGCATTCAGGATTCCGTTATAAGTTAATTGTGTTGCTCCTAATTTTATTTCCGAATACTCGAACGTAGTATAAGATAAGCCATAACCAAAAGGGAATAATGGTTGGTTAGAATTATCGAGATAACGTGTAACAAAGAATTTTTCACTTACACCTTCAGGACGTCCTGTGTTTTTATGATTATAGAAAATAGGGACTTGTCCCACCGAGCGTGGGAATGAAACCGTGAGTCTTCCTTGTGGATTAAACTTTCCGAATAAAACATCTACTAACGCATTTCCAGCCTCATTTCCTGGAAACCATGCTTCCAATATGGCATCCATATTTTCGGCCTCCCAAGGAATAGATAAAGGGCGACCGTTGAATAAAATCAGAACTATTGGTTTGTTGAGTTTTTTGAGCTCTTTGAGTAACTCTTTCTGAATATAGGGTAAGGAAATATCGCTTCTTGAAGATGCTTCGCCGCTTAGCTCTTTAGATTCTCCCATTGCAACTAGAATAACATCGCTTTTCGATGCGGCTCTTATTGCTGCTTTAAATCCGGAACGGTCGTCTCCTAGCACATCACATCCTTTTTCGTATTTTATTTTTGTTGTGCCTCCAAATCGCGTATTTAATGCGTCTAAGAATGTTACCATATCTTTAGGATCGCAACTTTTCGACCAGCTTCCGGGCATATCCTTTTTAGAATCTGCCAAAGGTCCGATGACCGCAATTGATTTCAAGTTTTCGGACAAAGGCAGTACCTGATTCTTATTTTTCAACAATACCATGGACTTACAAGCTGATTCGCGAGCCAATTTAAGGTATTCCTTTTTTAAAATAATAGTATCTTCTCTTTCCTGATTGCAATAACGATAAGGATTGTCCATAACCCCTGTGAGATATTTCATTTTCAGTACTTTTCGAACAGAGTTCTCAATTTTCTCCACACTGATTTTTCCCTCTGAAACCAATTCTTTCATATGCTTGAGATAAGCGGACGACTCCATATCTACATCAAGTCCTGCATTAAAAGATTTGATAGTTGCATCCTTTCTGTCTTTAGCATAACCGTGCGTAGCTGTTTCTCGTACAGAACCCCAATCCGAGACAACAAAACCATCAAATTTCCATTCGTTTCGCAAAATATCAGTCATCAAATAGGAAGAAGCTGAAGTAGGGATGCCGTTTAACTCATGATAACCTGCCATCAGCGTACTTACACCGCTTTCAACGGCAGCTTTAAATGGTGGTAAATAGATATTACGCAACGTAGCATCACTTATATCTGCTGTATTATAATCACGGCCATCAATTGTAGCTCCGTAAGCAGCAAAATGTTTAGCACAGGCCATTACTGAACCCATTTCTTTCAAATCAGTACCTTGATAGCCTTCAACTTTTACTTTGGCGATAAGAGAAACTAAATAAGGGTCTTCGCCTCCACCTTCCATAATACGTCCCCATCTGGCATCGTGGCAAACATCCACCATGGGTGCAAATGTCCAGTGAATTCCCATAGCAGAAGCTTCATCTGCTGAAGCCCTTGCAGTACGCTTCATCAAATCTAAATCCCAACTTGCCGACTCTCCAAGTGGAATAGGAAAAATAGTACGGTAACCGTGTATAACATCGAATCCAATCAAAAGAGGTATTTTTAAGCGCGATTCTTCAACAGCAATACGCTGGATTTCACGAGTTCGTTTTGCTCCCACAATATTAAACACCATACCTACATCACCCTTTCGTATGGCATCCTCATCGTCTTCACGGGTAGTTATAGGGCCTGTTGGATTCATCCGACCCGCATAAAGATTTAGTTGTCCAATTTTTTCGTCTAATGTCATAAGACGGATAATTGAGTCAATCTTTTGTTCTATATTTTTCTGCTGTGCTGCTACATGAATACAAAAAGAAGAGATTAAAAGTGCAGCTAAAATTCGAGTTTGTTTCATATCAATATTTTTACCAATTATCGGTTCTAAATGGAGCTACGGGCAATCCGTAACGGTCGAAAAGGGAAGCTTTTGAATAATTATGAAAAGCATAACGGACAGCGACCGGCTTCAATAACTTGTCGCTCCAGACAGTAAGTTGTTTGTTCTTTAAATCAATTATTGCTTGGGCAGGGTAGAAAATTTTGTCCTCGCCTGCGATTTCAAAAGATTCAAGAGACTGATTAATTGGATGCGGATACACTTTAGCATTCAACTTTTCAAACTCAATATAAGCTTTGCCCTCTTTTACTTCCATCGATTTGTATATAAGTGTTTGATATCCGATATTACTTATCCTATAGTCCTTAGCAAGAGCCCAATATGCCAGTCGCTTCCCTACGTCTTCCTTATTAGCAGGATGGATAAAATCGCGACTTCCAATATCTATCGTTGATACCATTCCCGAATTTGGTATCGCTTTCATAAGCTTTTGCTGCATTTCGCGAAAATATGCGGCTGATAAACCCTCTGGATTGTCATAAGCATAGGGTGCTATTTCAACAGCGTAGAAAGAGAAATCCACGCCCCACCTATTACGATAATCTTTTACCATTGCAGGTAACATTTTGGAGTATTCTTCAGCATTATGTCTGTTACTCTCACCTTGATACCAAAGCATTCCTTTAATTTTAAAATTTGTCAAAGGCGCTACCTTTGAGTTGAAAAGCACGCAAGGTTGTTGTTGAATGGGTTTAGAAATTTCTTTGTCGTCGTGAAGGTGTAATAAATTCAGATTGAAAGATTTTGCAGTTTCTTCGCTCAGCCAAGATTCTACATTTGATCCGCCCCAAGATGACACAACAATTCCAATGGGAATATTTAGAGTCTTTTGAAGGTGTTTTGCGAAATAATATGCTGTAGCGCTAACCGAAGCAACATTTTTAGGAGTATTCAAAAGCCATTTCCCTTTACAATCTTCCTGAGGTTTTTTATTGTATTGTCGAGACCAACCGTTTTCATCAAAGTCAGTTGAATAAATCCTGATAGGTGTAGATTCATTCGCACTTGCAATTACTTCACTCGATCCTAATATGGGCTCAAATTCAAATCCTTTCATGGGCATTTCCATATTGGATTGACCGGAACAAAACCAAACTTCACCAATCAATATATTTTTTAATATTAATTCATCTCCATCAGTAATCTTTATCACATATGATCCGCCAGCAACCGGCGTTGCGATATTTATTAACCAATTTCCTGCCGAATCACTCTTTGATGAATACGTTTCTTTCGTCCATGACGGAGAAACTTTTACTTTTTTATTTGTACTCGCTTTACCCCAAATTGTCACGGTAGATTGTTGTTGCAAAATCATATTATCGCCCAATATACTTGGCAATTTAATTTTAGCTTGCATCAATAATGGCAATACAACTAAACAAAATAATACTGTTGTTCTTTTCATTTGTAAATAATATAAGTCAAATTTGCTATTTAGTATTGAGTATCTTAATCTTCCCTGTATTGATTAATATAAAAGGTTCTTTATCCGAATCAGTTTTATAGACTACATTTTTAAAAGTAGTATTATATACATTATTAAAATAAAACGCTGAACGTGATTCTTCACCTGTATATTGCAGATTCACATTTTCCAATGTTATATTTTGTACATTGCGTATCAGGAAACCCCAGCATGGTAATAAACGAGCATTTGAAGGAGGTTCCCCTACCAATATTTTTTTTAATTGGGGATCTTTTTTTCCTACATATTGAATTGTGATGTCACGGAAAATCATATTCTCAAATACACCACCTTTCCAGCTTTCAACAGATAGCGCGGCAGTGTTTATCCGTGTAGCTTTCACTTTTTCCACTAAAATATCATTTCCGTTGTTTCCTTCATTAAGCACAAACATGAATGGATTATCCAGATTGTCCATTTCCAAATTATGTATGTGTATATTTTTCAAATCACCGGGCGCTCCTCCCCAACCCCCGGGTTGCAATAATACTGCAGATAAGGTATTAGTACGTTTTCTCACCCCCGAAGTTAGATGAGGATATTTCCCCGGACCAAAAAATTGACAATGAGAAATTTTCATACCATTAACAGGCATAATTACTCGAATACCATCACAGGAGGAATTTATATAACAATTTGTAATGGTCATATTTTCCCAAAATCCGCCAGCTATAGCATCATCACCCGTATAAAATTCGCAGTTTCGAATAATAATATTTTCACCTCCACGTATATGAATTCCATCCCAGCCTTCATTAATGGTCATATTTTGAAAGACAAAGTTCTCAATATCATACCCAAGGAAAGCATAATTTGCTGCACGGTTAATTGTGAAATTTGATAACGTAATATTTCTTGATTCAGCAATAATCATTGTATGAGGACCTCTCATATTTTCTTCTCCAATCGGATTATACACATGGTCTCCATCAATTATTCCTTCGCCTGAAATCGTTACATTTTCAATACCTACACCCAATACCAATGTTTTTATCCAATTTTTATCACTTGTGCTGTTTACATTACTTTTATTGTCATTACTTGTACTATTAAACTTATCGAGGTTTTTAGTTGGCACATAACTTTGATAAGCATTGATATCTGTAGTTCCTTTAATTACTGCACCTTTTTCCAAATGCAAATTCACATTGCTTTTCAAGAAAATTGTACCGGAAACAAAAACACCTGGAGGCACGATAACTGTACCACCTCCATGTTTCTCACAAGCCTCAATTGCTGCATTTATACAACTTGTATTAATTGCTTTTCCATTCCCTCTTGCCCCGAATTTTTGTATATCATAAGTTATTGATGAAGGTGAAGAATATCCATAAAAGGAGATGCCAATCAATATAAGTGTTATAAAATATTTTATTCTGACTTTATGTTGCATAAGTTCTAAATTTCCATTTGATTTATAATTTAACACTAATAATATGATAACCAAAAGAACTTATTTCATCTTCAAATCTTCTCTGGTTTCTACTTTTTAATCCCAATTGGGATGTATCGACTATTAGGTTGAACTTGTTTGTTTTAGCCTGATTATTGAGCAAAACAATAAAAAGAGTTTGAGAGTCCTCACTCAAAGCAGTAACGTAATCTATATTTGGGTTATCAATAGTAATTAGACCTTTTCGAAGAATTAAATTTGCTTTTTGACCATCGATAGTTCCCGAAGCAAATCCCGTGACTTTGTGTGTTCCCACTTTCGGAGTCATAAATCAACGAGGGAAAACGACTCTGCTGTTCGAGCGCAACTCAGCTTCGGCAAGTAAATAATCGTAAATCCATCCTATTTGCCACCAAGCATGATGTTG
>JAYFRI010000124.1:0-4278 GCA_034926015.1 Paludibacter sp.
AGTCTGTTTATTGGTGGTGCTTTGCTTGGTTACTTCAGTACACGGGCTATCAGGGCTGTGGAGCAGCCCGAAAACACGAACGAGACCGGACATCTTCATCCGTTTGGATTTCTTCTGTCTTCCTATCTGTTTGCAACGAAATATCCTTTGCTCAATCCGGCTGTTTTTGGTGCATCTTCTTTTTGGCTCATTGGAGGTATGCTTCAGATGAATTTAGTGATTCATACTAAAAATATATACCATGCATCGAACACAACTACGGGTTTGATAATGGCTGTTGCAGCTATTGGTATTGCGTTGGGTTGCTGGGTTGCAGGCAAAATATCGGGCAACGAGGCTAAAAAAGGATTGATTCTGATCGGAATAGGAGGTGTGAGTGTGCTTTTGTTTATTTTGACTTTTTTTAGCCTGAACTTCTATCTCTATGGTGTCGTTGTTTTTTCGATAGCATTTATGGGTGGGTTTTTTCAGGTTCCGAGTCTTGCTATTGTTCAGCAATCAAACCTTGAACGCAAATTAGGCGATATGGTGGCTTACTTAAATATGGTTACTTTTATATTTGTGCTTTTTGGTACTTTTCTGTTTTGGCTTGGCACTTTTTTGTCGAACGAAAACAGCTATGTGGTTTTTGGGTCGATTTTTATTGTTTCGGTGCTTGTGGGTATTTATTTCCTTTCTCATTCACCTGTTTTCTATATGGAAACTGTAAAAATATTGTCGTTTGGCAAAAAAAAGAGATGAATAAAATTAAATGATTTTTAATAAAAACTGATTATGGCTTCTAAGGGCAAATTGACAAAAATTTTTCGCGATTTGAGTTTTCAGATACTGCTGGCAATGATTCTGGGCATTGTTGTAGGTAAAATAATGGGCGACACTGCCGGTGTGTTTGCTCCTTTAGGTAGCCTGTTTATACAGCTTATTAAAATGTTGGTGGTACCTCTTGTTTTTGTCTCCATAGTTTCGGGTGCCGCCTCGCTTGGAGCAACACAATCGGCTGGTCGTATAGGGATTACCACAATTATTTTTGTGTTTTTCACAACATTCCTGGCAGTGCTTGTGGCATTTGCGGCTGCCAACATTTTTAAACCCGGTACAGGCCTTTCTATCGATGCGATAAGAGAATTCTTCCCTGTTCAGAATTATAGCGCAAGCCAACCGAAAATGGATTTCATGAGCATTATAACGCAGGTAATTCCTGATAATCCGATAAGGTCGATGGCCGAAGGCAATATTTTACAATTGATTTTCTTTGGATTGTTTCTTGGTTTTGGATTAAGTATTTTGCCGGTTCCGAAAAAGCAACCGGTCATCAATGGGTTCAATACCCTGCTTGAAGCATTGATATGGTGTATTTCGAAAGTAATGCTGGTGGCTCCGTTGGGCGTGTTTGGTTTAATGGCCGATGCTACAGGTACCTTTGGCTTCGACTTGTTGATTAAAGTAGGTGATTTGTTATGGGTGAATGTAATTGCTTTCTTTTTTATGCTTTTTGTGTTTTATCCGGCAGCGATGTTGCTTTTTTCGAAACAAAAACTGGGTCCGTTTTTTAAAGCAATGTTACGACCACAAATTGTAGCTTTCTCAACGGCATCATCACTCGCTACTTTCCCAGTCACGCTCGAAACCTGTGAGAAAGACCTGAAAGTGAGCAAAGAAACAGCTTCGTTTGTGATCCCGCTCGGTGCAACAATCAACATGACGGGAAGTGCTATTTATTTTGCGCTTGTAGCGCTGTTTTTTGCACAACTCTACGGTATGGAGCTTAGTTTTGCACAATATATGGCCATTGCGCTCACGGCCACCATCGGATCGGTAGGACAGGCTGGAGTACCGGGACCAACTTTGCTTGTGGTAGCAGTTTTGGTGTCGGCCGGAATTCCTGTCGAAGGATTACCTTTGCTTTATGCACTCGACCGGATTTTTGATATGTTGCGTACCGTTCTGAACATTACCGGCGATGCGGTTTGTGCCGTCATTGTAGACAAAAAAACAGATTAAACTGAGTTTGATGATTAAAAAATAGTTTTTGAGCTTAAAATAGTTTGAAATGCTGTTGTAGAACATACAAAATAAAATAAATTTTTAATATAGATTTCATAAATTGCCATTCGATTTAATATATCATTTAGCAGTTATTTAAATTAGTATTAATCTTTTCTAAATTTAATACAGTATGAGAGTATATCAATCAAATGAAATTAAGAACATCTCAATTTTGGGAAGTTCGGGCTCTGGGAAAACCACTCTTGTGGAAGCTATGCTTTACGAGAGTGGTATTATAAAACGCAGAGGGAGTATTGGAGGTCAGAATACAGTATCCGATTATTTCCCTGTCGAAAAGGAATATGGTTATTCGGTTTTTTCAACAGTGATCCAAACTGAATGGCTCGATAAAAAATTAAACTTTATTGACTGTCCCGGCTCCGATGACTTTATTGGCGGTGCAGTTACTTCTCTTAACGTTACCGATACCGCACTTCTTCTTGTCAACGCTCAATATGGAGTTGAAGTTGGTACCAACAATCACTTTCGTTACACTGAAAGGTTCAATAAGCCTGTTATTTTCATTGTCAATCAGCTCGACCATGAAAAGGCTGACTTTGACCGCTCTATGGAGCAACTAAAAGAAAATTATGGTTCAAAAGTTGTTCAGATTCAATATCCCATCTCTGTTGGTCCGCAATTTAATGCGGTTGTCGATGTGTTGAAAATGAAAATGTACAGATGGAAACCTGAGGGTGGTGTTCCCGAAGTACTTGATATCCCCGACACAGAAATTAATAAAGCACAGGATTTACACAATGCTCTCGTAGAGGCTGCCGCCGAACACGATGAAGCATTGATGGAAAAATTCTTCGATCAGGGTTCGCTCAGCGAAGAAGAGATGAGAATTGGTATCCGTAAAGGAATGTTGCACAGGGATATGTTTCCTGTATTCTGTGTAAGTGCAGGTAAGGATATGTGTGTACGTCGAATGATGGAATTTGTTGGAAACGTATCGCCAAGTGTGAATGTTACTGAAAAACCACAAACTAAGGACGGTAAAGAAATTGCACCTGATGTCAACGGTCCGGCAAGTATTTATGTTTTCAAAACAAGTGTAGAGCCTCATATTGGTGAAGTGTCATACTTCAAAGTGATGAGTGGAAAAATAAATGAAGGGGATGACCTTGTTAATATCAATCGTGGTTCGAAAGAACGATTGAGCCAGTTGTTTTACGTGGCGGGGCAAATCCGTAACAAGGTGGAGCAATTGGTAGCCGGCGATATAGGCGCAACTGTGAAATTAAAAGACACCCGCACGGGCAATACATTAAATGCAAAAGGTTGTGAGTACGACTTCAGGGAAATAAAGTATCCTGAGCCTAAATACCGTCGAGCCATTAAGGCAGTGTCCGAAGCCGATGAAGAAAAACTGAGTGAAGTACTTACCCGTATGCACGAAGAGGATCCAACCTGGATTATCGAACAGTCGAAAGAGCTGAAACAAACTATACTTTACGGACAGGGAGAATTTCACCTTCGGACTTTAAAATGGAGAGTAGAGCATAATGATAAGATTATGATAGAATTCAAGGAACCAAAAATTCCATATCGCGAAACCATTACTAAAAATGCACGAGCCGACTATCGTCATAAAAAACAATCGGGCGGATCGGGTCAGTTTGGTGAGGTGCACATGATTATCGAGCCTTACTACGATGGTATGCCTGCTCCTGATACTTTCCGTTTCGGTGGTCAGGAATATAAAATCAGCAATCGCGATACTCAGGTCATTGATCTCGAATGGGGTGGTAAATTGGTGTTGATTAACAGTATTGTAGGTGGATCTATTGATTTGCGTTTCCTTCCGGCCATTATGAAGGGGATTATGGATCGTATGGAACAAGGCCCGCTGACAGGTTCGTATGCGCGCGATGTACGGGTTATTGTGTACGATGGAAAGATGCACCCGGTTGATTCAAACGAAATATCGTTCCGCCTGGCTGGACGTAATGCGTTTGCTCAGGCATTTAAAGAAGCCGGACCAAAATTGCTGGAGCCTATCTACGATGTTATTGTTCAGGCGCCTTCCGATAGGCTGGGAGATGTGATGAGTGATTTGCAGGGCAGACGCGCCATTATTATGGGTATGGAAAGTGATAAGGGTTTCGAAAGATTATCGGCAAAAATTCCATTGAAGGAATTGAGCAGCTATTCTACTACATTGAGTTCGCTTACCGGTGGCCGTGCTTCTTTCAGTATGAAATTTGCAAGCTACGAGTTGGTGCCAAT
>JAYFRI010000313.1:0-2708 GCA_034926015.1 Paludibacter sp.
AACTGGTACATGCGCAGGCAGGAGCAGATTGATGAATTCATCCGTCTAAGCAAAAACCCTTCCTATCTCACGGGCGTGAAGTTTGATACCGACCGCATAAATTTTACAAGCAATATAAATCATGTGGTAGCTACTTCGGATATTCTGATCCTGGCTACTCCATCGCCGTTTTTGAAACAGCATCTGAAAAAGCTCAGACGAAAGTTGGACAAGAAAATCATTGTTTCGGCCATCAAAGGAATTGTACCTGACGAAAATATGATTGTTTCGGATTATTTTGAAGCATTTTATAATGTGCCTAAAGATAATATTGCTGTGCTGGCTGGTCCCTGTCATGCCGAAGAAGTAGCTTTGGAACGTCTGTCGTATCTTACAATTGGCTGTAGCTCGCGCGAAAAAGCCCGAATGCTCGCCCAACGTTTTTCTACAAGTTTTATCAAAACATCCATAAGTGACGATATGTTGGGTATCGAATATTCATCGGTTATGAAGAATATTTACTCTATCGCTGCCGGTATTTGTCATGGATTAAAATACGGAGATAATTTTCAGGCTGTGCTTATCTCGAATGCCATTCAGGAAATCAATCGTTTTTGCAATGCCATTAATCCGCTTCACCGGGATATAAACGAACCGGCTTATTTGGGCGACTTACTCGTTACGGCCTATTCAAAATTTAGCCGAAACCGGCTTTTTGGAACTATGATAGGGAAAGGATATTCGGTAAAAACGGCTCAAATAGAGATGGAAATGATCGCCGAAGGTTATTATGCCACCAAATGTATTCATGAAATTAACGAGAAATACAGGGTGAGCATGCCCATAGTGGATGCCATTTACGAAATACTTTACAACCGTTGTTCGCCAACGCTCGAAATCAGAAAACTGACAGAAAAGCTGAAGTAAGACGGCAGTCCCGAAATCCCTCTTCGGAGGACTTCTTCAGAGTGTATTTTTAGCGTTCTGATACGCAAACAATAGATATTATAAATTGTTATACAGAACAGATCAAACAAAACATTAAACTATTATAAACTAACTCAGAAGTCTGCTGAAGGTGGATTTCGGGGGCAAATAATTCATCTTATGCAACACATTAAACTTTCTATCGAAAAAGCGTTCGGATTTGTTTCCGAACAAGCTGTGGCAAATTATAAGACACAAGTTACCAATGCTAACGCGGCCCTGCACAATGGAACAGGAAAAGGTAGCGATTTTCTGGGTTGGTTAAACTTGCCAACTTCAATTGACGAAGCTCATTTAGCCGATGTGGAAAATACTGCAAAAATTCTTCGCGATAATTGCGAAATAGTTGTAGTGATTGGTATCGGAGGCAGTTATCTTGGTGCTAAAGCGGTGATCGATGCACTGTCCAACAGTTTCGATTGGTTGCAGACTGAGCGCACATCGCCTGCAGTTGTTTATGCAGGACAAAATATCGGTGAAGATTATCTTTACGAACTGCAGGAGCTTTTGAAAAATAAAAAGTTCGGTATCATTTCAATTTCAAAATCAGGAACAACTACCGAACCAGCTTTGGCTTTTCGCTTGCTGAAAACCCAACTCGAAGAACAACAAGGCAAAGAAGCCGCCAAAAATCTTATCGTTTGTGTAACTGATAAAGCTCGGGGTGCCTTGCGTACACTTGCTACTCAGGAAGGTTACAAAACATATGTCATCGAAGATAATATCGGAGGCCGTTATTCAGTACTTTCACCCGTAGGATTGCTTCCTATCGCTGTTGCCGGATTTGATATCCGCAAGTTGGTAGAAGGAGCTGTAACTATGGAAAAACTTTGTGGAGAGGGTGTTTCGTTCGAAGAAAATCCTGCCGCTCAATATGCTGCTGTGCGTAACGAATTGTATAAAAGCGGTAAAACTACCGAAATACTTGTGAACTTTCACCCGAAACTGCATTATATCGGCGAATGGTGGAAACAGCTTTATGGCGAAAGTGAAGGAAAAGAAAATAAAGGTATTTTTCCGGCAGCTGTCGACTTTACAACAGATCTGCATTCTATGGGTCAATGGATTCAGGAAGGCGAACGCAATATATTCGAAACAGTCATTTCGGTGAACGAGCCGAATCATACCAAAATTTTTCCTCATGACGAAGCAAACCTTGATGGTTTGAATTTCTTGTCAGGCAAACGTGTGGATGAGGTAAATAAAATGGCCGAACTTGGTACAATGATCGCGCATGTCGACGGTGGTGTGCCTAATTTGAAGATTGAATTGCCTAAGCTGAACGAATACTATTTGGGTGAGTTGCTTTATTTCTTCGAAAAAGCTTGCGGTATCAGTGGTTATGTGCTGGGCGTAAATCCGTTCGATCAACCCGGAGTAGAGGCTTACAAGAAAAATATGTTTGCATTGCTTGACAAACCAGGTTTCGAAGCCGAAACCAAAGCAATAAAAGCAAGATTGTAAAAACCCCATTTCAGAACATAAAAAAACGGTTGCTTTGAAAAGCAACCGTTTTTTATATCTTTTTTTGAATCAATAAACTGATATGATTTGTGGTTAAGGTCTTTTAGCAACAATAGGCGTTTTGAAACTAATAATTGACGTGTTGGAACCCAAACTATTTTCGAACACAGCATCCGATTGAATTGTGAATGTCAGTTTTGCTTCTCTGCTGGGCTTAACGGCCAGGTATCTGAGCGAAAAATAGAGTGTTGGCATTTTTCCCTCCAATATAAATTTTC
>JAYFRI010000032.1:0-1591 GCA_034926015.1 Paludibacter sp.
GGAGGAAGCATCCCATTTGCGCGGCGTTTGCAGGAATTCCGCGTCCATGTTATCCCACGGGATGGAAATACACGAGAAATCGTAAATCAGGTTGAGCAGCAAAATCTGCACCGGTAGCATCGGCAAAAATGGCAGGAACGCGCTGGCGGCCACGATGGAGAACATGTTGCCGAAGTTGGAACTGGCGGTAATCTTGATGTATTTGATAATATTGCCAAACGTGCGGCGGCCTTCCAGTACGCCATCTTCCAGCACCATGAGGTTTTTTTCCAACAGGATAATATCCGCCGACTCTTTGGCGATGTCCATGGCGGTATCCACAGAAATGCCTACATCCGCTGCGCGCAGGGCGGACGCGTCGTTGATGCCGTCGCCCATATAACCTACAGTGTGCCCGTTGCCGCGCAGCACCTTGATGATGCGGGACTTTTGCAGTGGGGATAGCTTCGCAAACACGGTCACGGCTTCCGCTTCCTGCGCGAGCTGTTCTTCGGTCATGGCGTCGATCTGCCCACCGAGCAGGATATGCTCGGCTGCCAATCCGACCTGCTCACACACCCGCTTGGTGACGATCTCGTTATCCCCAGTCAGAATTTTCACCTTCACACCGTGCTCATGCAGCGCCTGTATGGCGGCAGCGGCGGATTCCTTGGGCGGGTCGAGGAAGCCAATATACCCCATCAGGATCATATCCGCTTCGTCCGCCACGCCAAAGGTGACTTCGTCGGGCACATTGTGCTTTTGTGCAACGGCCAACACGCGCATGCCTTCCGCATTCAGGCTCTGCGCCATGGCCTTTACCTCTTCGCGCAGCACTCCGGTTAGCGGCAGCGTTTCGCCATGATACTCGGCGTAGGTACACACCGAGAGCATTTCCTCCACCGCGCCTTTGGTGACCAGCTCGCGCTCACCGTCCTTGGCCTGCACAACCACCGACATACGGCGGCGCACAAAGTCGAAGGGAATTTCGTCCACCTTATGATACTTGCCTTCCAGCTCGCGGAAGCCAAGCTTGTCACCGTATTCGATAATGGCAACGTCCATCAGGTTTTTCATACTTGTTTGGAAAAAACTATTGAGGTAGGCGTGGCGCAGTACGCGGTCATCCTCGTTGCCGTGGATATCCAAGTGGCGTTCCAACACGATCTTATCTAACGTGAGCGTGCCGGTTTTGTCCGTGCAGAGGATATCCATGGCTCCAAAGTTTTGGATGGCGTTCAGCCGCTTTACGACGGTTTTCTTTTTTGCCATGGTAACCGCGCCTTTGGCAAGGTTGGTGGTCACGATCATGGGCAACATTTCCGGCGTAAGCCCAACCGCGATGGAAATGGCAAACAGGAATGCATCCAGCCAGTTGCCCTTTGTAAGCCCGTTGACCAGCAGTACAATGGGCACCATCACCAGCATAAAACGGATCAGCACCCAGCTTACACTGTTGATGCCCTTATCAAAGCTCGTGGGCACGCGCTTGCCTGTGAGGGTTTTTGCCATGCTGCCAAAGTAGGTATCGTTGCCGGTCGCCAGCGCCACCGCCGTGGCTGTGCCGCTGATGACGTTGGTGCCCATAAAGCAGATGTTGTTTAAATCTGAA
>JAYFRI010000154.1:0-9028 GCA_034926015.1 Paludibacter sp.
TTGTGTGTTTTACCAATTGTAACTGGTGTAGTTTAATAGCTGTAAGAGGAAGTGTTGAAATTTTACGGGCGTGGTTCAGTATCGTTTCCCGACTTTCGTGTGGTAAGCCTAAAATAAGATGCGCTCCGGTATAAATGCCACGGGCTGCTGTTGCTTCAATTGCTTTTATGGCACAGGCATAGTCATGGCCACGATTTATGAATTCGAGCGTGCTGTCTTCAGTGGATTCAATGCCATATTCAATCATTACATAGCAACGTTTGGAAAGGGCAGCAAAGTAATCGAGCAATTCATCGTTGACGCAGTCGGGACGAGTCCCCACCACAATGCCTGCTACTTTAGGATGAGCCAACGCTTCTTCGTAGATGGCTGTAAGTTTATCGAGTGCATCGTAAGTGTTGGTATAGGACTGAAAATAGGCCAAATACATCTGACTTTCATATTTTCTGAAAAACTGAACTCCCTCATCTATTTGTTGCGTTATACTTTTAGTGGGTGTGCAGTATTCCGGACTGAAAGTCTGATTGTTGCAATAGGTGCAACCTCCAATACCTTTGCTTCCATCACGATTGGGGCAGGTGAAGCCGGCATTGATCGAAATTTTCTGTATCCGCTCGCCAAAATGTGATTTGAGCACCTGGTTATAGTTGAGGTAGCGATTGGTTATGTTTTCTATAATAAACATCGTAGATTTTAACTGATATAACAATAAGACAATACTTTAATGTGCCAATATGCCAATGAAATAATTTGAAAATGAAGAATGGATTAATTATAGCATCAAAGATTTTCAATTTTATTTTTTTTTTTGAAATATTTGTCAGCCGTTCGAAACTTTCCTGCTTTCCTGCGGCAGACAAAGCCGAAACTCGAACGCTTTAAGTTTACTTCTTGTTCACCAAATAAATTCCACCAAGCACAATTGCTGCTCCACCAATTTCTCTGGCTGTTAGCAATTCGCCGAGCACAGGGATTGAAAAAAGGGCCGTGAACACGCTTTGGCTCAGTAAACTTACCGAAACCACGGTGGCTTTGATGTGACCGAGCGCCTGATTGATGGCCAGCCAACCCAATACCTGAGGAACAATTCCCAATATTCCTAAAGAAATCCATGTCGTATTGCTGAATCCTGATAGTGGAGTGTCGCTTATCCAGCAAATGGCCCCTAAAACTATTGTGCTTGTAATCATTGAGATGGTGGTGAACGAGAAGGTGTCGAGTGTGTTACGTCCTTTTTTTACTGTAAGCAAATAAGCGCCATAAAACATACTTGCAAAAATTGCCAATAAATTCCCCAACGTCAACGAACTGCCCGAAATGTCTTTCATACCCATGATAACAGCTACGCCTACAATAGCAATTAAGGTTCCTATCCAAAAGATTTTGTTAGGCTTTTCTTTCAGAAAGAGCAAAGCACCTATTCCCACCCAAAGAGGAGCCAGATTGGCAAGCAAAGTTGATATTGAAGCTTTCGAAAGCATAATTGAAGTATTCCACAAGGCTATGTCGCAGGCAAAAAATACACCGCAAATGATTGCAATTTTCACACCATGAAAGTCGGTAATCGGTTTACGGAAATACAGCCAAATAGGAATAATACCCATTGTGCCGAAAAACATGCGGTAGAATCCTGATCCTAATCCACTTATATTGGCCGTCTTTACGAGAATTGCTGACCACGAGATACACAAAACACCAAAAAACAATAAAAAATAATGAACCCATTTATGGTCTTTTTGTATCTCTGTCATAAACACTTTTCAAATGAAAATTTATAATACAAAAGTAGAATAAATTATTCTTAAAAAAAACATTTGAGGGAGAAGCTGTAATTAATGAAGGCAATATGCGGTTATTCTGTGGTTTTCTTTGTATTATGTTTTTTAAGCCAAATTTATGATAATAAATGGAGTACGGACACGAAGTCCGGTTAATGTCATGTGTTGTTGTGTATTAAATAAAGCCTTGTCCGATTTGTGTCATATTTTTTTTAATTCCTTACCTAAATGATTTAATTTTTGTATTTTTGTATCCAATAGTTTTTCTTAACCGAGATAAATCTAAATTACTTTAATGAAGAGACTCCTATTCACCTTTTTCTTTCTCTCCGGTGTATTTATATTCCTCCACGCACAGACAGGTAAGCTCTATTCTACCGATAATGAGTTGTCAAACAGTCTTATAAATACTATTTTTCAGGATTCGCGCAATTATATATGGATTGCAACAGAAGATGGTTTAAATAAATATGATGGTGTGAAGTTTAGCATTTACAGAAATAATAAACTGAATACTAATTCGTTGAAAAATAACTATGTACGTTCGCTTTTCGAAGATAGTAAAGGACGATTCTGGGTGGGTTGTGTGAATGGTTTGATGTTGTACGATAGAGTGAACGACTCATTTACTGAAGTACCGCTTTATTCCGGAAATCAAATAATTGAACCGCATGTTTCGAGTATTATCGAAACTAAAAGCGGCGAAATACTTATTTCTACTTCGAGCGATGCAATTCTTCGGTTCGATGCAAAAAAGAATCTGTTCAGAGTCGATAATGAGCTAATAAGAAAGTTGGGCAGTCGCTATATTGTAACTCTTTTCGAAGATAGTAAGCAGAACTTGTGGATTGCTTCGGCCGATAAAGGAGTCAATTATTATAATCAGAAAACAGGGACAACTAAATTATACAAAGCCCCTGAGTCTTTAGGTAATAATCAGATTTCGAGCATGGTTGAAGACGATGCCGGCAATATATTTGTGGGAACGCTGGCTGGTGGATTGTTTAAACTGAATGCTGCTACTCAGAAATTTGATCCGGTTCCTTACAACAGAGGCGACGTTTATTTACCTATTAAATGCCTGTACCTTGATAGAAACAAAAGATTGCTCATTGGTACGGATGGAAGAGGAATTAAAGTGTACAATAAGGCAACCCAAAAAATTGAGGATTTTGAAGTTCAATCGGCTATTTTCGATTTTTCGAGTACCAAAGTTCACTCTGTGCTGCTGGATAAAGCAGGTAATTTATGGATTGGTTTGTTTCAAAAAGGTGTTTTCCTTTCGCCCAATCATACCAATAAATTCAATTATTGGGGGAGTAAATCCTTTAATAACAATTTAATTGGTAATAATTGTGTAATGTCGGTATACAAAGACATGAACAATGTATTATGGGTTGGTACTGATCATGATGGAATTTATGCAATTGATGAATCAAATAATTCGCGACATTATTTGTTGAATACCAATGCCAACCGAATGTCGAGTACTGTTATGACGATAGTAGAAGAGGATGCCAATACCTTATGGCTGGGATCGTTTCTGGATGGATTAATAAAACTTGATAAGAAAAGCGGAAAATACACAAGCTACAGCAATAATTTATCTCTGTTTACAAACGATCCTTCGAGTAATCGTATCATTAGCATTGTAAAAGATAGCCGAAACCGACTCTGGGTTGGAACCAATGGGGCAGGTGTGCAAATTTTCGATATTGCTACTTCACGTTTTACTTCTAAATATGTTTCGAAACCTAATGCCGCTGATGGACTTGTGAATAACTGGGTCAATTGTTTGTTGAACGATGGCGACAGTCTTATATGGGTTGGTACTTACGGTGGGGTGAATTCTATTGACTTGCGAAACGGAAAAATAAACACTTATACAAAAACTGACAAAGCCCTACCCGGAAATATAGTGTATTCTATAGCGATGGATAGAAAAGCCAACCTTTGGTTTGGCACCACCGATGGTTTGGCCCGATTTGACAGGAAAACAAAACGTTCGGAGATATTTACTACCACCGAAGGTTTGCCAAGCAATGTGATAAGAGGTATCCTGGAAGACGATAATGGAAATATCTGGCTGAGTACACATACCGGTATTTCAAAATATCTGAATAAACAGAAAAAATTTGTAAATCATTTTGCGTTTGATGGTTTGCAGGGTAATGAGTTTACCCTGGGGGCTGCTTTTAAAACCAATAAAGGTGAATTTATTTTTGGCGGAGTGGGGGGTGTTACTTCATTTTATCCTTCAAAAATTCAAAATCAACGCAATTCGCTTCATATCTACCTCACCGGGCTCTATGTGTTGGATAAACCGGTGGTAAAAGGTCAGAAATCAGGCCGTCACGAAATTATTGATACTTTTATTTCGGATGCAAAGACCATTCGCTTGAATTACAGCGATAATATGTTTGGACTTGAGTTTTCTACCTTTAATTTTGGTAATTCCGAGCGCATCTATTACAGATATATGCTTGAGGGTCTCAATTCCAAATGGGTCAATACCGATCCCGGAACCAACAGAATAAGTTTTACTAACCTGAATTATGGAAAATACAAACTCCGTGTGATGGCTTGTGCCAATGATAATGTGTCCGAAGAAATAGTAATACAAATTCGGATTTATCCTCCATGGTACCTTACATTTTTTGCTAAACTTATCTATTTCATACTCTTGCTCCTTCTTGTTTATGGAATATTCAGGTACATGACCGAAAGACTACAACATCGTCAGGAAATGCTGAAGCGTGAACATTTAGAGCAGGTAAATGAAGGGAAATTGCAATTCTTTATCAATGTTTCGCATGAGATAAGAACTCCTATGACTCTTATTATAAGTCCTCTGGAGAAACTTATGTCCGACACTTCCGATCCCGAACGTAATCAGGCTTATCGCTTGATGTATCGAAATGCGCAGCGTATCTTGCGGCTTATCAATCAATTGCTTGATATACGTAAAATTGATAAGGGACTTATGTTTGTGAAAATGAACGAAACAGATATTGTTGGCTTTGTCGATGATATAATGCAAACATTCGAATATCAATCTGAAAAAAGAAAGATTAAATTTGAATTTATACACGAAATGCCAGAGCTGAAGGCCTGGATTGATATGAATAATTTTGACAAAGTGCTGGTGAATGTTTTGTCCAACGCCTTCAAATTTACGCCCGAAAACGGCGAGATCACAATTCGATTGAGTGAAGGAAAAGATGAAACAGTAAACGGCCCTTTGCGCCATTATTTTGAAATTGTGGTTTCTGACAGTGGTATTGGCATTGAAGTGGATAAAATTGAAAAGATCTTCGAACGTTTTTATCAGATTGATCATTCCCAAACCAATGTAAATTTCGGTACCGGTATAGGTTTGCACCTTTCACGTAATTTGGTGGAGTTACAACATGGAATTATTTATGCCGCCAACCGAAAAGATGCTACCGGAAGCGAGTTGATTATTCGTTTGCCAATGGGTCACGAACATTTATCGGAGGCTGAAAAAGAAATAAATGACAATGTAGTCTCTATGCCAATGTTACACCACACTGCTGAAGAGTATCTCGATGAAACCTTGATTGAGAACAATGATGTAAAAGTTAAACCCAAAACAAAATACCGTATACTGATTGTGGATGACGAAGATGAAATACGTCATTACCTTAAACAGTCGCTTGCCGATACATATCGTATTCTGGAAAGTAAAAACGGAAAAGAAGCACTCGATGCAGTGTTAAAGGAAAAACCTGATTTGGTTATCAGCGATGTGATGATGCCCGAAATGGACGGAATTACCCTGTGTAAGAAGCTCAAAGCAAACATAAATATTAATCATATACCTATAGTACTGCTTACTGCCAAATCAAGCGATGAAGATAAGGCAGAAGCCTTTGAAATAGGTGCCGATGCTTACGTAGCCAAACCATTCAATGTAGATATGCTTAAAAAGCGCATTGCGAATATCATCGAAAACCGGGAAAGACTTGAATACAAAATGGCCGACAGCGAAGAAAATAAGGCGTTGATTAAGCCGGTGGTACTTAAATCTTCTGATCAGGTGCTGCTGGAGAAAGTTATCAATATTATCAATGAGAATATTGACAATACCGAGTTAAACGTAGAAATGCTGGCTGATGGAGTAGGAATGAGTCGCGTACATATGCATCGAAAGCTTAAAGAGCTTACCAATCAATCGGCACGTGATTATATTAAAAATATCAGACTGAAGCAGGCAGCCGAGTTACTTGTGAAGCAAAAAATCTCAATTTCGGAAGTCGCATATGCGCTCGGATTTAGCAATCTGTCGCATTTTTCAAATACATTCAAAGAGTTTTATGGTATGTCGCCTAAAGAATACAGCGAAAAATATCGTCAGAATATTTGATTTTTTTTATCCGTAATAGGGCAGTTGAGTTTTTTACTCAACTGCTTTTTTTGTATTATACCTTCATTCCTCATGACTATTTTTGAATAAATTGAGCTTTATATCTTTCATGTTTTTTTTTCGCTACAACTTTAAGCCTCCTTGCAAAAGTAAAAGAAAAGCGTTTATCTGCAATTTAAAATAAGAATTCTGTTCTTGCCGTGGTTTTTGTATGTTGTTTTTTATCGTTAAAAATCAAGATTACAAGCAGCCTTCTCTAAATATTAGTTTGCTCCATTCTTGTGTGTTGTGCTACTCTTCTTTTCTGTTTCTAATGCATTTTTACGGGGTTTAGTAACCATTAGGAATGGAAATGTAACGGATAGAAAAGCGATGTAATAGACCTTAAATGATTTGATATAAGTTTGTACCTCGATGAGCTGTAGTTTTTTGTAGATTTGTAAAAACTATATCAAGAAGTCTACAAAAGTCAATTAACAATTTAATTCTACGTTTATGAAAACTTAAAAAGCCAAACATTCCTAATTTACAAAAAAAGCTATTATTAAAAACTTAATCAAATTAAAATGAATTCTAAATCATGAAGATCACAAAACTATTTAGGTCTATAGGCCTATTATTTTTATTATCTATGTTATCACTCGGAGCTTATGCTCAAACAAATTCTGTAAAAGGAGTTGTTAGAGATGGTGCGGGTCGAACATTAATTGGTGTGAATGTAATAGAAGTTGGAACAACCAATGGTACTATTACGGATATTGATGGAAACTATGTAATCAAAGTTCCATCACAATCGAAATTACAATTCTCCTATTTGGGTTACGAAACCAAAATAGTAGAAATTGGTGGAAAAACAAACATAAATGTTGTGCTCGTTGAAGACAATAAAGTATTAGAAGAACTTGTAGTTGTTGGATATGGTACCCAACGTAAAGAAGCTGTAACAGGTTCTGTTGTTTCTGTAAAGGGAGATGCCATGCGCGAAATTCCTGCTCAGAATATCTCACAATCTTTACAAGGACGTGTTGCCGGTGTTGAAATGTCGCAGACTTCTTCAAAACCAGGTGCCGAAATGCAGATTCGTATTCGTGGTACTCGTTCGCTCACAGCCAGCAACGATCCATTGGTAGTTCTCGACGGAATTCCGTTTGCAGGAAACATCAGTGACATTAACCCTAATGAAATCAAAAGTATTGATATCTTGAAAGATGCTTCTGCAACTGCTATCTACGGTTCGCGTGGTGCTAATGGTGTGCTTTTGGTAACAACCAACAGAGGACAAAGCGGTCAAAAAGCAAAATTGACTTACAATGGTTATTATGGTACAAGTCAGATTTTCTCTAAAATCGACATGATGAATGGTGAAGAGTTTGCTGCAATGAGGGCTGCTGCTAATATGACAGCTTACAAAACGAACTCTGCAGATGAAATTGAAGGTACAAATACCGATTGGCAGGACTTGTTTTATAAAACCGGTACTATGCAAAGTCACGATGTTGGCGTTTCGGGTGGTACTACAGGAGGTGCATATACATTTGGTATTGGTTATTACAAAAACGAAGGTGTAGTACCTTTGGAAAGCTATAGTCGTTTATCAATGCGTGGTAGCCTTGATCAGGAAATAGGAAAAATCTTCCGTATTGGTTTTACTACCAACAGTAACTATAATGTCACCGAAGGAGCAAGTTCAGGTGGATTGTATCAGGTATTACAGAACACCCCAATGATTAACCCTTACAATGCAGATGGCAGCTGGAAAAGAACAGTGGATATGCCTGCTGACAAAGGTGTTTGGGTATATACAAGAGATATTGTAGAAGCAAATAGAGACCTTATGCTCAGCCAAACCAAAGGTTTTGGTTCGTACAATACTGTTTATGGAGAGGTAAAAATACCGGGAGTAGAAGGTTTGAAATACCGTGTGAATGTAGGTTTGAACTTCCGTATGTCGACTGGAGGAGCTTATACCGGACAAGGAATTAACGCCACTTCTGAAACCAATCCTTCATCGGCTTCTGTAAGCAATTCCTTGAGAACTAACTGGGCAATTGAGAACCTGCTTACTTATGATCGCACTTTTGCCGATAAACATCAGGTAAATGCAGTAGCAATGTACTCAGCCGAAGAAACTATGTACAATCGTTCACGTATGACCGCCAAAGGTGTTGCTGCAAATTTCCAATGGTATAACCTAGGTATGACCGATGGTGAAAGATCTATTCTGCCAGGAGATCAACAATACGAAAAGAGTGGCTTAATGTCTTATATGGGCCGTGTAATGTATTCGTATGACAGTCGCTATATGATTTCGGCCACTGTACGTGCAGATGGTTCTTCAAGATTAGCTCCAGGACATCAATGGCATACCTATCCAGCTGTTTCTTTGGGTTGGAATATCAAGAAAGAAGGATTTATGGAAAATGTTAATTGGATGGATAATCTGAAACTAAGAGTTGGTTATGGAGAAACCTCAAATCAGGCGGTTAATCCTTATGCTACATTGGGTGGTTTGAGTACTCGTCCATATAACTTTGGAGATGCTACAGCTAACTTCCTTACAGGAACATATGTAAGTACATTACCAAATCCTACCTTAGGATGGGAATTTTCGACTACATGGAACTATGGTTTGGATTTCAGTTTGCTGAAAAACCGTTTGTCAGGTACATTTGAATATTACGTAACCAATACAAAGGATCTTTTGTTGAGTGTAAACCTTCCTCAAACTTCGGGTGTAGGCAGCTTTATGGCTAACGTAGGAGAAACACAAAACAAAGGTTTTGAACTTTCGCTGAATGGAGTTATCCTTGATAACGTGAATGGTTGGAACTGGACAGCTGGTATCAACTTGTATTCAAACAAA
>JAYFRI010000292.1:0-3121 GCA_034926015.1 Paludibacter sp.
CGATTTAATATAAGGAACAAAGATAGTAGAGGCTTAGAGGTGATCAACAGGAATATTAAAAAATCCCTGGATCTGATCAGCATGGAGATCCATAGTGATAATACGGTCCACACCTGCTACACTGAGCATATCGGCTATTAACTTAGCACCTATTGAAACACGTGGTTTGTCCTTCCTGTCCTGTCGCGCCCAGCCATAGTAAGGGATTACCGCTATAACCTTGTAGGCCGATGCTCTTTTGGCCGCATCGATCATCAAAAGTAATTCCATTAAATTGTCGGAGTTGGGGAAAGTGGATTGAACCAAATAAATGTATTGTCCGCGAATCGATTCTTCGAATGAAACCGAAAATTCACCGTCGGAGAAATGTTCGATCTTCATATTTCCAAGCGGACAATTTAAACTTTTACAGATCTTTTCGGCTAAATATCTGCTGTTTGTACCTGAAAAAATCTTGAAAGGAGCATTAGATGCTGTCATAGAATGGATCTGTTTTTTAGTTTTACAGAATTTTCTGCAAAAGTACGGAAATATATTTTAAAAAGTAATAGAAAAAAAACTAAAAGTTGAATGAATATTTATAAGTATAAATATTCGACGAAAACCTCCCGATACCTGGCTGTGCAAAACATCTGCTGCTTCGAAAATGAAGCACTTTTTTTGTACTTTTGACTCCCGTTTCGGGTTTTCCGCAAACGTTTGAAATCAAATATTGCATATTTCTAATCGATAGGAATTTATATTTGTATAATTAAAAGTACTTTTGAATTACGTTTCTACAGTTAATCTTATAATTGACTAAAATACAACACGCTATGAAGATACACTTCAAAATATCCTATTTCACTCAGTGGGGGCAGCGCTTGCTGGTTTCGGGTAATCTGCCCGAACTTGGTAATGGCGAACTATCGAAATCCTTATCGCTTCAGTATAAAAATGGTGGCGACTGGGTGGGCGAAATAGATGTAAATGTAAACAGCAACGAGCCCTTCAATTTCAAATATAAATACATTATATTCAACGAAAAAAACGCTCAGTACTCGCACGAATGCGGCGATGACAGAAATATAGACATCGATCATCCCGTAGCCGATCATTTTTTCTGTTTCGACCAGTGGAATTCTCCTGCTTTTATCGAAAATACTTTTCTTACAGCTCCGTTTGCCGAAGTGCTTTTGCGCGACGAACATGAGGTGGAACTACCATCTAAAAGCCGGAAATATACGCATATTTTCAGGGTGAAAGCACCGCTTATTCCCTGGAATCAGACCATTTGCCTGGTGGGCAATAGCAAAACAATGGGCGAGTGGTCCACGGCTCATCCTGTGTTGCTCCGCAAAACAAACGATGGTTATTGGCAAACCGAAATTAACTTGAGCAAGGCGCAGGGAGATGCACATTACAAATACGGGCTTTACGATCCGGAGGACAAAAAATTCATTTATTTCGAATCGGGTCCCGATAGAGTAGCGCCTAACCTCAATTCAAAAAAAACTGTCGTCCATCTCGACGATGGTTTCGTGCGTTTGCAGGTGCAGGAATGGCGTGGTGCAGGAGTTGGCTTGCCGGTTTTTAGTATCCGTACACGCAAAAGTTTTGGGGTGGGCGATTTTGGCGATATCACTTTGTTGGTGGACTGGGCCGAAAAAGTAGGACTCAAGTTAATTCAGGTGTTGCCGCTCAACGATACAATTGGGACGCATACCGATGCCGACGTACTGCCTTATGCTGCTATTTCGGCTTTTGCGCTCAATCCGCTGTTTCTGAATCTTCCGGCCATAGGGAAACTGCCTGCTGCGCATCCGCTGCAAAAGGAGTACAAAGAGAAACAGGCTGAACTCAATGCATTGGAGCTGATTGCTTTTCTCGATGTGGTGGATTTTAAACTTCAGTATGCACGCGAAGTTTATCTGACGCAAAAAGATAAATTTCTCAAGAATAAAGATTTTCTTGCTTTCTTTGAGAAAAATGAATTTTGGTTGGTGCCTTATGCTGCTTATTGCGTTTTACGCGACAGATTCGGTACGCCCGATTACAGACAATGGAAAGAGTTTTCGCAGTACGATAAAGCCAAAATAGCCGCGCTAACTTCGCCCGAAAGTGCCGGTTTCGACAATGTGGCTGTCAACTATTTTATTCAGTATCATTTGCATGTGCAACTTACAAATGCACATAATTATGCGCATGCACATGGCATAGTGCTCAAAGGTGATATCCCGATTGGCGTAAATCGGAATAGTGTGGACACCTGGGTGTCGCCCGAGTTATTCAATATGCATATGCAGGCAGGCGCTCCGCCCGATATGTTTGCCATAAAAGGTCAGAACTGGGAACTGCCGACTTACAATTGGGAAACAATAAAACGTACTGATTTCGACTGGTGGAAAAAGCGTTTTGCGCAGATGTCCAATTATTTCGACACCTTCCGCATCGACCATATCTTAGGTTTTTTCCGTATCTGGCAAATTCCGCTTATGCAGGTCGAAGGTATTATGGGGCATTTGTATCCATCTACGCCCATTCATATCAATGAGTTTGCCGAGAAAGGTATATGGTTCGACTACAATCGTTTTTGTAAACCCTACATTACCGATGCGATATTATGGGATTTCTTCGGAGAAGAAGCCACGTGGGTAAAGGCCAATTGTCTGCAGATTGAAGATGGTTGGGTGTTGCGTTTAAAATCGCCATATCAGAGCCAACTGAATGTCGAAAAAATGTTTGAAGAGGGAAAGATATCAGAAAGAGCGAAATGGGGATTATTCGATCTGATTTCGAATGTTCTGTTCTTCGAGGTGGAAGGCTCCAACGGATTACAATTTTATCCACGTTATGGTATCGATAGTTTGCGCTCGTTTCAGGATTTGGATGATTATACAAAAAATAAAGTGCGCGAACTTTATGTCGATTATTTCTATCGCCGACAGGATGCACACTGGTATCAGTCGGGCATGGAAAAACTCCCGGCGCTGAAGCGTGCAACCAATATGTTGATTTGTGGTGAGGATTTAGGCATGATGACGAATTGTGTGACAACGGTTATGAAGGAGCTTGGTATACTGAGTCTCGAAGTGCAACGTGCTCCTAAGTCGGATAAAATTGAATTTTTCCATCCTGCCGA
>JAYFRI010000315.1:0-12097 GCA_034926015.1 Paludibacter sp.
GTCTGATACCTAAAACAACCGGGGTTATGATGTTGCTCGATTTGTTGCATCGAAGTCGTTTGCAGTTTCCGGGCATGGCGCTTGGTTTTGTAAAGCGAATGCTCGATGAGGCTATTGCCCACTGCCAGCAACGCATGGTGAGTGGCAAAAATCTGTTTTCGTACGATCAGGTACAACAACATTTGGCGCGCTTACAGGCTAATTTTACGATTATTTCGGCGCTGAGCATTAAGAGCAGTGAGTTGGCCGATATCAAAAATGATTTGCAACCTTTTGGATTGGAAGCTAATATTACCAAAACAATTAGTACTGATTTGATGCAGGAATCTGCTCAGACTTTGGTGCAACTGGTGGGTGCCGAAGCTTATAAACTGAACCACATTGGGGGCAGGGGTATTGTGGACAGTCGTCCGTTTCAGATTTTCGAAGGTGC
Source organism: Paludibacter sp. (assembly GCA_034926015.1). Classification (GTDB taxonomy): domain Bacteria; phylum Bacteroidota; class Bacteroidia; order Bacteroidales; family Paludibacteraceae; genus Paludibacter. Next base: position 434 of record JAYFRI010000315.1, read on the forward strand.
CAACGATATTCTTTACAACCAGATTACCGAAGCCATTGTGAAACAAATGAAAGCAGTAAAAGAAAATAACGTCTTTGCATTTCTGAAAGAACATAAACTGACGGAACTTGCTGCAGAAAAATTAAAAAAACTACTGAATTTTAATATCGATACCCAGATGTCGCAACGCAAATATGTAGAGTTTGGGAAAACACTTAGTCGTATCAGTTCGCTCCATTTGGTGGTTCAGCTGGGAGAACTGGGTTTTCGTAAAGATCTGATCGAGAATGCAATTTCTATTCTTCATCAGGAAATTGATCAGTTGATGGCACAATTTAATTATAAACAAACGGCCGTAGTGATTGAAGATTACAAAGAAAACAGCGATTGGTCGAAGTTTCTTATTGCCTGAATGTGAACTATTATCTTTTTGTTACGATTAAGCTCTCCCTGTCTCTTTTTTACTGAAGAGGCGGAGAGAGTTTTTTGTATGCCTTTCCCATAGCTGCTACAATGTCTCCGGCCATCAACGAGGCCTCGGATGCTGTTTCTAAAGCCAGATCTCCGGCCAAACCGTGCAGGTAAACGCCGGCTATCGCTGCTTTTTCGGAGGTATAGCCTTGTGCAAGCAATCCGCCAAGTATACCTGTAAGCACATCCCCGCTTCCTGCTGTCGCCATGCCGGAGTTTCCTGTGCTATTGAAAATCAACTGTCCATCGGGCAGCGCTATCAATGTGTGAGCACCTTTCAGTACGATAACAACTTCGAGTTGCTGTGCTTTCTCGCTGGCCAGTAGCATTCTTTTGTAATGTGTGTCTGTCGGTCCAAACAACCGTTCAAATTCCTTAGGGTGAGGGGTAAGTATGCTCCCGGTCGGAATCTTATCAAACAGACTTTTGTTCTCCGAGATCAGATTTAATGCATCTGCATCAATAACACAGGGCTTTTGTAGCTGCAGAAGCAGTTGTTCAAGTGCCCGGGCTGTTTCGGGTCTGCGGCCAATGCCGGGTCCAATGGCCACTGTACTGTAATTGCTTAATTCGGGAAATGCTGTAATTGTATTTATGTCTTTGTCCGAGTGGAAAATGGCTTCGGGGATAGCGGTTTGAACAATTACCCGATTGCATTCTGCACTGTGGATGCTAACAAGTCCCGCGCCGCTACGCAATGCCGCTTTGCCTGAAAGGATTGCGGCTCCGGCCATGTCCTTGCTTCCTGCCAGTAGCAGCAAATGTCCGAAGGTGCCTTTATTCGAGAACTTCGGACGCGGTGCTATAATCCTACTCACTTCCGCTTTTTCTAAATAGTGAAACCGGCTTTCAGTGTCGGCTATCGCCTGCGGATGAATTCCAATGTCAAGCACTTCCCACTGGCCGGTAAATGCTCCGCTATCAGCAAACAGAAAGGCTAATTTGGGAAATTGAAGACTGAAAGTGTATTTTGCTTTTACAATCGGAACGGTCAGGTCGGCGTTTTCTTCGCCCTGTAATCCCGAAGGTATGTCGATAGAAACAATGGTGTTGTTGGTGGCATTCATCCAGTTCACTGCATCGGCAAAAATTCCCTGCAGCGGACGAGTGATCCCTGACCCGAAAAGTCCGTCGATAAGTATGGTGTTGGGCAAAATCTCCGGAGCAACAAACTCTTTATCAATTTCAATGATGTGTTTTGCATGTATGGCCTTAAGTGAAGTCAGTTTTTCTTTACAATCGGCAGATAATTTTCCGGTATGAAGTAACAGTATTTTTACATCGAGTCCTGCAGTCAATAATCTTTTTGCAAGCGCCAGTGCATCTCCGCCGTTGTTGCCCGGACCTGCCATAACGAGAATCGGCTCGTTACAATGAAATGTGAGAGCATACTGTTTGAAAAGTGCAAAAGCAGCCCGTTCCATTAAATCGGATGAACTGATGGGCTCATGGGCGATCGTGTATTGATCGAGTTGTCTGATCTGAGAGGTCTTGAAAAATTTCATATTGTTATCATTTTTTTTGATGTTACCGATTGATGTCGGCGCAAAAAAATCTTTCAACAAAACAAACAGGATGATCTTTTTGTGTGAAACAGTTCATAGCAAAGAGCATAAATTTTCCTGTATTGGGATGTGAACATTGGAACGTGCATTTACAGCACGTTCCATTTTGTGTCCTGCCATTTCTTTTGCTGGGCTTTATTCAGAAAAGTCCAGGCCACAATACGGCTTATTTTGGTTCCCTGTCCCATTGCTATTGTTTTTATTTCAACGGCTCCTGCCTGTTGCAGAGCGTCGAGAATGGGAGCGAGGTGATCTTTTTTGGCCACCAAAGTCGAAAACCAATAACAGTTTGTCGAGAATTGTTTGCTCTGTCTGATCATGTCGCGTACAAAGCGGACTTCACCGCCTTCGCACCACAATTCGTTGTTTTGTCCACCGAAATTCAAAACCGGAGTTGTTATCTTTTTTTTATTCAGGCTGCTTAATTTTTTCAGTGTTTCGCGTTCCGATTCCTCTGCCGAGCTGTGGAACGGGGGATTACAAATTGTAATATCTACAGGTTCTGACCGTTCCATGATACCGTGAAAAATATCTTTTGGGTTTTCCTGCAGTCGTAGGGTGATGTCTTTTGTCAGAAAAGCATTTTCCTGAATGATTCTTTGAGCAGATGCAAGTGCTTTGGGGTCGATCTCCGATCCTATAAACGACCAGCCATACTCTTTGTTTCCGATGATAGGATAAATACAACTGGCTCCAACGCCAATGTCCAAACACCTGATTTTATTGCCGACAGGAATCCTGCCGTTGTTCGAACTCCCCAACAGTTCGGCGATATGATGGATATAATCGGCTCTGCCGGGAATCGGCGGGCAAAGATATCCGGTGGGGATCGTCCAGTTTTCTATTGAATAGTAGGTCTGAAGCAATGCTTTGTTCAGCCATTTAACGGCTTTGGGGTTGGCAAAATCAATCGATTCATCACCTTGCGTGTTGATCTTTACGTATTTTTCCAGTTCGGGACAGGTTTTTATCAATGCCCTGAAATCGTAACGATCCCGATGTTTGTTGCTCGGGTGCAGTGTGGCTTTCTCAATAACTTTTTTCTTCTCTTTTTGCATGGGGCGGGGTGATGTCGTATTTGTCATTTTGCAAAGATAGACATTCTAATTTGTAAATACTTATGTATTGACTTGTTGTATGCTTCTTTTGCCTTTGTTTTTTTGTTTAATATTATTCTACAAACAATATTTCTGACTGGAATTATAATTTGCAAAGTTAAGTGTCCTTCTTTTTCTGGTGATGCATGCAGTTTTAAATCTTTTTTTTTTGTGCCCTGCATGCTTCAGAGTACCCTGTGAATCACTTTTGCAAAAATAAATTCAATAGTATGTATATAGTTAGTAAAAGCTAACTATATTTGCAGCATGAAAAAATTAATTAATATCATTTCCGGATTATCAACACTCATTGGTAATACCGAAGAAGCGGCGAAGGAGCAATTTAATCTGGTGCAGCTCACCACGCATCAAATGAATTATCTCGAAACGATTGATATACTCGATAATCCGAACATTACTGAACTGGCGCAGCAACTAAAACTCTCAAAACCTACTGTTAAGGTAGCAATTGATAAATTAATCGAGAAAGAATATGTATATAAAATCCGTTCAGATGAAGACAGGCGCAGTGCCCATCTGCATTTAACAGAAAAAGGAAAGCTGATCAATCAAATGCATGAGTACGCTCATAAACGTATTGCTGAATCAATGCTTATGAAATTGAATGATGATGAGATCAGCACGCTTGAAAAGTTATTAGCCAAAGTTTTAGAAGATAAATAATTTTTTTTACCTATATAATTAGTGTATGCTAACTATATGAATTGAATTAAAAATGAAAACAACATTTCAAGCCGAAAAACTAAAAGGGCTTACGCAGCAGGAAGTGAATGAAAAACTGGCGAGTGAAGGATACAACGAACTACCTTCTTCGAAACCCAAAAGTGTTTTTCAAATTGCATTAGGCGTAGTCAAAGAACCTATGTTTTTGCTTTTGGTTGCGTGTGGAACGCTTTACCTCTTGTTGGGCGATGTGCAGGAAGGCCTGATGCTGCTCAGTTTTGTGTTTGTGGTGATGGGGATTGAATTCTTTCAGGAGAAGAAAACCGAAAAAGCATTGGATGCCCTGAAAGACCTTGCAAGCCCGCGGGCATTGGTGATACGCGATGGAGAAACAATACGTATTGCGGGAAGGGATGTTGTAACCGACGATATTGTTGTGTTGCAGGAAGGTGACCGTGTTCCGGCGGATGCAGTGGTGCTGAGCTGTATCAACCTTTCGGCCGACGAATCGCTTTTAACAGGCGAACCTGTACCGGTGAGTAAAAGAGAATGGAAGGAGGGTGATACTGCCTTTACTCCCGGAGGCGATGACCTGCCTGTTATTTATTCAGGTTCCATGATTGTGCAGGGCAATGGCGTTGTGAGGGTGGTGGCTACAGCATTGAATACCGAAATAGGTAAAATCGGAAAAGCCCTGCAATCGGTAAAGGACGAACCAACGCAGCTAAAACGTGAAATGGGAACCCTTGTGAAACGCCTTGCAATCATCGGTGTCGTGCTGTGTGTGCTTGTTGTTGTTATTTACACCTTCACAAGGGCTGATTTGTTGAATGGTTTCCTGGCAGGAATTACGCTTGCCATGGCCATGTTGCCCGAGGAATTCCCGGTGGTACTCACCATATTTTTGGCGCTTGGCGCCTGGCGCATGTCAAAAAAAAATGTGCTTACACGTCATCCGGCAGCTGTTGAAACATTGGGCTCAGCCACAGTGCTTTGTACCGACAAAACAGGTACTCTGACCCAAAATAAAATGACGGTTACCTGCCTTTACAACGGGAATGATTTTACGGATATAGTTTCGGGTGAAACATTTACCGATCCTTTTCACGAAATTATCGAATATGGCATCCTGTCAAGTCAAACAAATCCTTTCGACCCGATGGAAAAAGCAATCATCAACATCGGGGATCAGTATCTGCAAAATTCGGAGCATATTCATGCCGATTGGGTGATGGAAAAAGAGTATGCGTTGTCGAAGGAACTGTTGGCTATGTCGAGGGTTTTTTCGAATACAGGAACCAAAGAACAGGTGATTGCTACTAAAGGTGCCCCCGAAGCTATTTTCGATCTTTGCCATTTGGATCAAAAGTCGATAGGAAAGTATGAAAAAGCAGTGTCGGATATGGCGTCCAGAGGACTGAGAGTACTCGGTGTGGCACGGGCAAAAATCCCTCAGGGCGAACTTCCGGCCATTCAACATGATTTTGATTTCGAATTTCTGGGCCTGATAGGGCTTTCGGATCCTATCAGAGAAAATGTGCCACTTGCTGTAGCCGAGTGTTATAAAGCCGGAATACGCGTGGTCATGATTACAGGTGATTATCCGGTGACAGCCACCAATATCGGGCGGGAAATAGGGATTCAAAACCCTGAGCTTTTTATTACAGGCAGCGAACTGGAACAATTGTCGGAGGACGAACTTTGCAAACGCATTGGCAATGTAAATATTTTTGCACGTGTAGTGCCCGAACAGAAATTGAAGATTGTAAATGCACTGAAAAAGAACAATGAAATCGTTGCCATGACGGGTGATGGAGTCAATGATGCGCCGGCGCTCAAAGCGGCCAATATCGGCATTGCCATGGGCGAAAAAGGAACTGATGTGGCGCGTGAAGCTTCGTCGCTGGTGTTGATGGACGATAATTTTTCGTCGATTGTGGGCGCCGTTAGAATGGGTCGAAAGATTTTCGATAACCTTCAAAAAGCACTGGCTTATATTTTCGCTATCCATGTACCGATTGCCGGTTTGTCATTGATTCCTGTGTTTTTTGCCGATATGCCGCTTATTCTCTGGCCGGTGCATATTGTTTTTCTCGAATTAATTATCGACCCGGCTTGTTCCATTATTTTCGAGGCGGAGAAGGAAGAGAAAAATGTAATGTCGCGACCACCAAAAGACATCAATGAACCATTCTTTGGTGCAAAAAAAATACTGTTGAGTTGTAGTCAGGGCATAGGTATCCTGTTCATTTGCTTACTTGTGTATCTTGTTGGCCTTAAAATGGGCTACAGCGCAAGCGGTGTGCGAACGCTGACTTTTGTTACGCTCATTGTTTCGAACATTGCAGTAATTCTGTCGAACAGATCGTGGACATCAAATATTTTCACAATACTCTTTACGCCCAATAAAGCTGTGAAATGGGTAGTGGGTGGAGCTGTTTTCTTCCTGATGCTGATCTTGAATATTCCTTTTTTGCTCGAACTGTTTCAGTTTGAACGCATAGGCTGGTTCGAATTATTGATTTGCACTGCTGCGGGATTTTCTTCTATTGTCTGGTTCGAGGTTTATAAACAAATAAGGAAGTCCTGAGTACATGACTAACCGAAGGGCGTTTACTGTTGTGTGTTTGATAATTATAATTTAAACCACAACAGGCACAAAAGTTTTAAATGCATATACGTACTTCATTAAAATCGTAAGGTTTTAATGAAGTACGCATCATACAAAGTCCTGATGTGTCTAATGGTGCCGATGATCAAATGACAGGTATGGAAGATGTTTTCCCTTCGAAGGCACCTATCCCGAACAAGGCAAAATCATATTTGATAGGATCAGCCGGGTCGAACGAACGCAAAACAGCCGTAATTTCTTCCACAGCTTTCCAGTCGTTTTGTTTCCGGGCCAGCATCCCTAATGCGCGCCCCACATCGCCGGTGTGTACATCGAGTGGAAGCATAAGCGCCGACATGGGTATGTTTTTCCACAATCCAAAATCCACTCCATTTTCGTCGTCGCGCACCATCCAGCGAAGGAACATGTTCAGTCGTTTGGCGCTCGAATTGGCAGTGACGTCCGATAAATGTTTTCTTACATGAACATCGTGAGCAGTTTCTAAAAATATTTTTCTGAAATACTGTAAAGCGCTAAATGCAGTGTTTTCAAGCAGATATCCATCGCCGAAAACCTGTTCCAACCCTCCATGATGTTTGTATATATTCTTCAAAGAATGAAGAAAAAACAAACAATCATTGCCATTGAAAGTGCGGTGTACGAACTTGCTTACAACCGACTTTTCAGCAGTGCTGCTCCCGGTAATAAAGGCATAAGGGTCATTGTCCAACAAGTCCAACAGCTTGTTGGCGTTGCCGATAATGCTTTTCCGTTGCCCCCAGGCAATGGTTGCCGTCAGAAAACCTGCAATTTCTATATCTTCTTTACGGCTGAACCGATGAGGAATTTGAATGGGGTCGGTGTCGATAAAATCGGGGTGGTTGTATTGATTTACGCGGTCGTCGAGTAAGTATTTTATGTCTGCAAAAGTTGATGTCATTTTGTAATTTTATACCAATGAAACAGAATTTGGAATGGATTGTTTTGATACATTATCTTTAAAAAAAAATAGCCCAACCGATGGCTCAATCAGTTGGACTACTCCTTTTCTAAATATTCTTTGAGCCTATCATTAATTAAGGCTGATCGTCAAAAGATTTCATTTATTCGTAATATCTTTCACAAACCACTTCTTCTTTAGCCAAAACGCTACATTCACAAGTCCTATCATCACCGGCACTTCGACCAAAGGCCCTATAACAGCTGCAAAAGCTTCACCGGAGTTAATCCCGAAAACGGCTATGGCAACGGCGATAGCCAACTCAAAATTATTACTGGCAGCGGTAAACGATAGGGTAGTGGACTGCTCGTAAGTAGCGCCTGCTTTCCTGCTCATCCAAAACGATCCCATAAACATGATGACGAAATAGATCAGCAAAGGCACAGCTATCAGCACCACATCCATTGGTATTTTTACAATATATTCGCCCTTCAACGAGAACATCACCACAATGGTAAATAACAAAGCAATAAGTGTCAGCGGACTTATCTTAGGAATAAATTTGCTGTGATACCACACCTTGCTTTTCACCCTGATAAGAATAAAGCGTGTGAAGAATCCGGCAATAAACGGAATGCCCAGATAGATAAATACGCTTTCGGCAATTTGCCCAATCGTAATTTTTGAAACGGCGTCGCTGGTTGGGATGCCAAACCACGCAGGCGCAACAGCTATAAAAAACCATGCATATACCGAGAAGAACAGTACCTGAAATATACTGTTGAAAGCTACCAGACCTGCTGCGTATTGCGTGTCGCCCTTTGCCAGATCGTTCCACACTATCACCATGGCTATGCAGCGTGCCAATCCAATCATAATAATCCCATACACATACGGCAGGTTGGAGTTGTTTTCGCCGGGGAAAAATTTGAAAAGCAGGATGGCGAGCGCAAACATAAGTACCGGCCCGATGATCCAGTTCTGCACCAACGACAGGGTCAGAATTTTGGTGTTCCGAAATACTTCGCCAAGTTCTTCGTACTTTACCTTTGCCAGTGGCGGATACATCATTACAATCAAACCAATGGCAATAGGAATATTGGTGGTCCCCACCGATAGGCTGTTCCAGAAATCAGCGATTTGAGGAAACATCCAACCAGAGAAAACTCCTGTTGCCATGGCAAGGAATATCCACAAAGTGAGATATCTGTCGAGAAATTTTAGTCTTGTCTTCATAATTTTATTAATTTTGAATAGTTATCGCTTACCACTAATCACTTACCACTAATCACTTACTCAGAACTCAGAACTTTTACTATCGGATATCCAAGCATATCAAGTAATTTCTCATTAAGTTTCCGGTTTTCACCTTTATAAGGATGGCAATGAATATGTATGGCCGGATTGAAATTCAATTCAATAATCGCATAATTATCATCGCCGGCTTCTTGTGTGTAATCGGGAATAATCATGTCGAGTCCGGTGATTTTTACGTCCAATGCCTGTGCCGCTTTGACGGCAATTTTTTTATACGACTCAGGGATATCATCCGTGAAATCGATGCTGTCGCCGCCGGTGCTGATGTTCGAATTCTCGCGGAGGAATACTGTTTCATTTTCAGCCGGAACAGTGTCAAAGTCTTTGTTTTGGGCTTTCAGAAATATCAATTCCGCCTCGCCCGTTTGAATTTTTTCAAGAGGCGTGTGGTAGCCTTTTCCCCGCAAAGGATCCTTGTTTTTCTCTGCCACAAGTTCACGAATACTGTGTATGCCGTCGCCGGTAACATTAGCCGGAACACGTTGCAAAATAGCTGCTACCTCGTCGTTCATTACAAATATCCTGAATTCTTTCCCTTCAATAAATTCTTCTATAAGGATGCTTTGGTCGGCTTCAAAAGCAATGTCAATGGCTCTTTCGAAGATGCGGACATCGTCGTTATTTTTTATTATTGTAATGCCAAGTCCGAAGTTTGTCGATTTAGGCTTAATAACCACTGCTTTGTTCCTGAAGTATTGGAAATCGGCCTTCGCCATGGTGCTGTCCGTATAATCAAGTCCCACAGGAACCCTGATGCCATGTTCACTCAGTATATGTTTCGTTACCACCTTGTTTTCCATCGCTAGGATGCTGGCATAGTTATCGAGCGAAGTCTTTGTGGCCTGACGCACATATTGAATGTTTTCATCACGTTTTAAGCGGACAAAGTTCTCGTCCCGGTCCAGAATGTCAAATACAACACCACGGCGTACGGCTTCGCGCAGCAGAAGTTGAGTGGACAGCTCCATATCTTCCATACCTTTGAAGTTGAATTTATTGATTTCACTTGCTTGTAAATATTGCTTCGCCAAAACAAGGTGGAAGGGAATAAACCCATGCACATCGGTCTCGTTCAATAGCTGATGAACAATTCTTCGTTGTGGGTACTGAATCATTTCCTGAACATATTTGAATGTATTGAGGTAGTCTTCATTCTCAATGCCAAGTGTTGTAAATAAGCTTTGCATATTCGAAACCAATAGTTTGGCTTCCTCCCATGCATCCGATTTTGAACCATCCTCCCGGATAAAGATTAATTTTTCTAACAAACCGTACAAAGAGATGTTGCCATGATTCATGTTCGCGATGGACTGAAATTCGGAGCTGAAATCATTTTGCTCGTCGGTAAGTAAACCGTAAATAGCCAACCCATGAATAAACTGCAGCATCTCCGCTGTAAGCCCTATCTTACTCATAGGATTAATATCAATAAAACGCACTTCTACGTAAGAGATATGTTCCGAATGATGGAGGAATTTGGGTCGTACCGATGCATACAATTCCTTACCTGCCGATAGTGTTCCCTTCTTTACCATTTCCTCAATGCTCTGCAGATAGCCTTTGGTTGAGCTGTAATCGGGATAAAGTTCTTCGAGATTACCGTACCCAAAGCAGCTGTTGCGAAGCGACAGTCCACGTGTTTTGGAATTAAAATAGATGGGCAGTTCGCGGCATTTCAGATCAAAGGTAGGATCCACGATTGGACTACAGCCAAATATCAATACATAAAGCCACCGGTACCGGAGGAGTTGACGTGTTATTTTCAGATACACTTCATCTCTGAAGGCTTCAAACGTTATTTCCTGTGTGCTATTCTGGTAGAGTGCATGCAGCAGAGTATCGTTAAGCGAAATATTAAAGTGAATTCCGGAGACTGCCTGTTTCTTTCGGCCGTACTTTTCTGCAATCTTTTTGCGGTATTCAGTTTCCTTTTTCCCTTTTTTTGCATACTGAGCGATAGGAATTTCTTCCTCATTGGGTAAAATGGGCGGTATGCTTTGCGGCCAGAGATACTCATCGTTCAGTTCTATGCTCACAATGTCTTGAATGGTTTCCATAAAACCCAGGGCTTCAGCAATGTTGGGCAGTGGAGGGGTAATCATCTCCACCTGACTTTCGGAAAAGTCGGTAGTGATGTAGGCATGACTTAATTTGTCGCCAAGTGCTGCCGGATGCGGTGTTTGGGAAATAACTCCGTTTTTATCCACCCGAATATTTTCTTTCTCAATGCCAAATAGCCCTTTGAGCCAGATATTCCCTTTCAACGGCAAATGAGTCGGTGTGAAATTTAGTTGAAGTCCCATATAAATATTGTATTTCTTTTTTTAATATGTCAAAGTTGATATTTCATGCAAATGGCTACCGACGGACAGATAGATGCAAACTCGGTAGTGCTGGCAATGTTCGCCGGAACATCGTTTCTGTTGATCATTTCCCAACCCAGTTTCCCGAAAAATTTGTCGGCAGTGGTAGTGAGCAAAAAGAACTCTTTAATGCCTTGTTCCTGAGCTAAAGCAATAATTTTCTCTGTCATTGTGCGGGCAATACCCATGTTGCGATACAGGGGGCCTACGGCCAGCGATCGGAATAAACCGTTCCTGCTGTAAGCTTCGTAGCCGACGCAGCCAATTATTTTCTGATCAATTTCGGCGACAACAAACTGTTGTTTCCCGGGCACAATGTCCGAATGCGGCAGTCCGGAGGCTTCGAGCAACTGTATAATTGCAGGCAGATCCTCAGCACCAGCACTACCGTAGCTGATAAAGTCGGTTGTTTCGAAAGGACTGGAATTTCCCGAACAACCATATTGAACCCTTACCAAACTATTTTTGGCAAGTTGGGCATAAGCTTCGATGCGCGATTTGTTTGTATTTTCCGGACGTATCATATCTTCCTCAAATTATATCGAATTCTCGAATCTTCAAATAATATCAAATTTTCGAATTGGCACATTCTCAAATTGGCACATTAGAGTTGTGGCATTATTTGTTCAGTATAGAA
>JAYFRI010000065.1:0-7228 GCA_034926015.1 Paludibacter sp.
GTACACAGCGGTCCTGAATGGAACCGACATTCGTTTGATGTGTGGCCTGCCGATTATGATTTGGCCGAAACTTATCTTCCTCATTTTAAAAGAACGATAACCGAGGCCAAAGCTTATTCGGTCATGTGTGCTTACCAAAGGACCAACGGAATTCCTTGTTGCGGTAATGAGTTTTTAGAAAATATCCTGCGAAATAACTGGAATTTTGGTGGTTATATTGTTTCGGATTGCTATGCAATTTTCGATTTCTACGATAAAGCTGCACATGCCATTACCGAAAATGGCGAAAAAGCTTCGGCCATGGCCTTAAAAGCCGGTACCGATTTGAATTGCGGCGATACTTACTCCAGATTTTTGCCCAAAGCAGTAGAGTTGGGTTATGTTTCCGAGGCTGAAATCAACACTTCCATTCGCCGATTGCTTTTGGCACGAATGAAACTTGGTGAATTTGATCCTGATGGGCTGGTACCTTTTACTAACATCCCAATGACGGTGGTGGATAGCAAGGAACATCAACAGTTAGCCCTGGATGCTGCACGCAAATCAATGGTATTGCTCGAAAATAAAAACAACACTTTGCCTTTTTCGAAAAAAGTAAAAAGCGTGGCAGTGATCGGGCCTAATGCCAATGATGCAGATGTATTGCTGGGTAATTACAACGGTTATCCTTCGAAAATAGTAACACCGTTGTTGGGAATAAAAGCTAAGTTGCCCAATGCAAAGGTAGAGTTTGCACAGGGTTGCCGGCTTGCCGATGAATTGCCTTATCTGACCGCCATTCCGGCCGGAAATTTCTATACTGACAACACATTGAAGAAAAAAGGTTTAGCGGCAAGTTATTATGATGGATATGAGTTCAAAGGAACAGTAAAACACCGCCGTATCGATAAAAACATCGACTTTGTGTGGTGGGACAAAGCGCCTTTCGAGGACATGAAAGACACACAATTTTCTGTACGTTGGACAGGCGTTTTAGTTCCTCCGGTGACGGGGAAATACGCTATTGGCGGCGAAGGCTTTGCAGGCTTTAATTTTTATCTGAATGATTCCTTGCTTGTAAAAACAAAACCCAATGGGCATCACTCCAGTAAGGATTATGCTTATGTTGAGTTAGAAGCCGGCAAAAAGTACAACATCCGTTTTGATTTGTTGGAAAGCAATAGCGAGTACGCCATGGCAAAACTGCTTTGGGATGCTCCCGACAATAATTTAGAGAAAAATGCGATAGAACTTGCCAAAAAGTCGGATGTTGTGATTCTTTGCATGGGGCTTAGTCCTATGCTCGAAGGCGAAGAGATGAAGGTGAAAGTACCCGGTTTTAAAGGAGGCGATCGTTTGGACATTCAATTGCCCGAAAGTCAGAAACAACTGATCAGCAAGATACAGGCGCTCGGAAAACCTACAGTATTGGTATTGATGAATGGCAGTGCGGTAGCATTCAATTGGGAAGCCGAAAATGTTCCTGCTATTCTCGAAGCATGGTATCCGGGACAGGCAGGCGGTACTGCCATTGCCGATATTCTTTTCGGCGATTACAATCCTTCTGGTCGACTGCCGCTTACGTTTTACAAAAATATAGATCAAATCCCGGGCTTCGAGGATTACAGTATGAAAGGGAAAACCTACCGTTATTTCGAAGGAAAACCACTTTATGAATTTGGTTACGGACTTAGTTACACCACTTTTGAATATAAGTTGAAAGAAGCACCCGAAACAGTTAAGATTGGCGAAAATGTAAAATTGTCGGTCAATGTTACGAACACAGGCATCCGCGATGGCGAAGAAGTAGTGCAACTTTATGTAGCTTTACCCGACAGCGAGTTGCGCAAATCAATACGTTCGTTGCAGGGTTTCAAACGTGTTTTTCTGAAAGCTGGCGAAACAAAAACAGTCGATTTTGAATTGAAACCTTCGCAAATGGCCGGAAGAGATATTGATAACATTGCTGTTGTAAAAGAAGGAAAGGTATTGGTTTCGGTGGGTGGAAAACAACCTGATGAAACTGCGCTGCTACAGAAAAAAACAGTTCAGAAAACGATACTGCTAAAAGGTGATAAATTGTATATAAATGAATAAGAATAACAAGATTCTCACATTAATAATCCGGTAATGTGTTGTTTTTCTGCTTTTTCTTAAATTTGTAAATTGTAAATTTTTAAATAGTAAATACTTAAATATGAGTAAATTGATAAAAAGAACTTTAGTTTTAGGTTTTATCCTTTCTGCAATAGTATTTAGTGCAAGTGCCGAAGATGGTAGTCGTCTGTGGCTTCGGTTCAACAAAACTACAGTAGACGCAAATCTGTTCAGTTCCATTGTGGCTTATACGAAATCCTTGCCTTACAAAGAATTTCAATCGGCATGGACAGAACTGAAAGGGCAGGAGCTTGCATCGAAAACGATAGTCGAAAATGGTAGCCTTTTGATAGGTACAGCCAAAGATAAACAAATACGAAACCTGGGATTGCAAAAAGAACTTGTTGCCCTGGGGAATGAAGGATACATGATTAAAAGTGTGTCGGTCAATGGAAAAAAGGCTACGGTTGTAGCTTCGCTTACCGACAAAGGTTTACTTTATGGAGTGTTTCATTTGTTGCGTTTGGTTCAATTAAATGAGTTTTCCGATCAGTTGAATGTGAAAGAAAAACCTTCGTATGCATTGCGTATCCTCAACCATTGGGACAACCTGGATGGAACAGTGGAACGTGGTTATTCAGGACATTCTATCTGGAATTGGGAAGAATTACCGACTGTTCTCTCACCACGCTATCAGGAGTATGCACGTGCAAACGCTTCCATTGGTATCAATGCCACTGTTTTGAACAATGTAAACGCTTCTCCAAAAATTCTTTCGGACGAATATCTTCAGAAAGTAAAAGCCATAGCCGGAGTGTTGCGTCCGTATAACATGCGTGTTTTTCTATCGATTAATTTCTCGTCGCCAAAGGAATTGGGCGGACTGCCTACTTCCGATCCATTGGATGTGAAGGTGCAACAATGGTGGAAAGATAAAGCCAACGAAATTTACAAACTTATTCCCGACTTTGGTGGGTTTTTGGTGAAAGCAAATTCAGAAGGACTTCCCGGCCCAATGGACTATGGACGTACGCATGTGGATGGTGCCAATATGCTGGCCGATGCATTGAAACCTCATGGCGGTATCGTTATGTGGCGCGCATTTGTTTATGAACCGGGTGATGACCGTGCCAAATTAGCGTACAAGGAGTTTATCAACTTCGATGGAAAGTTTAAGGACAATGTAATGATTCAGGTAAAAAACGGCCCTATTGATTTTCAGCCACGTGAACCCTTCAGTCCATTGTTCGGTGCCATGAAGAAAACACCATTGATGCCCGAATTACAGATTACACAGGAATATCTCGGACATTCAAATCATTTGGTTTTTCTGTCGCCTATGTGGGAAGAATTCCTGAAAGCCGATACCTATTGTAATGGAAAAGGCGCTACAGTTGCCAAAGTAACGGATGGACATGTTTTTGGAAATAAATTGTCTGCCATTGCGGGAGTTGCCAATATTGGTAAAGATGTGAACTGGACCGGGCATCATTTTGCACAAGCCAACTGGTACGCTTTCGGTCGGTTGTCATGGAACAATCAGATGACTTCCGAACAAATTGCTGATGAATGGATTAAAATGACTTTTACATTCCCTCTTGAGAAGGAAACATCGGTTGCTCCAAATTCGATGTCGGTTGCCGATTTTCAATTGTCGGTTAAAAATATGATGCTGGCTTCGCACCAGACTGCCGTTGACTATATGATGCCTTTGGGATTACACCATATCTTTGCCTGGACGCATCACTACGGACCGGAACCCTGGTGTGATGTTCCGGGTGCACGTCCTGATTGGTTGCCAAAGTATTATCACAATGCAGATGCAAAAGGAGTTGGTTTCGACCGTACAACAAGTGGAAGTAATGCGGTAGGGCAGTACGCTTCTCCTTTGAAAGAACAATTCAACGATCCGGCTACCTGCCCCGACGCGTATATTTTATGGTTTCATCATTTGGCCTGGGACTATAAAATGAAAAGCGGACGAACGCTGTGGGACGAGATGTGTTACACCTACGATAAAGGTGTGAATGATGTGCGCGGTTTTCAGAAAATATGGGACAAGGCTGAACCATTTATCGATGCACAACGATTTGCGGAAGTGCAATCGAAATTGCGCATTCAGGCACAAGATGCCGTTTGGTGGAAAGATGCCTGTCTGCTTTATTTCCAGACTTTCTCTAAACGTCCGATTCCTTACGATATCGAACGTCCGGTGCACAACCTGGAAGATTTGAAAAAAATAAAATTGAATATGGGGCATCATAATTAGTTTCGAGTTTCGGGTTCTGAGTTTCGAGTTCTGAGTTTCGGGTTTCGAGTTTCGGGTTCCGGCTGGAGGCGCTTGACTGTCTTTGTTCTTTTGTCTAAAGTCTAAAGTCTAAAGTCCGGAGACCGGAGACCGGAGACCGGAGACTGTGGACTGTTGACAATTGAACCATTAGTTTTGATGAATAAAAAATATATAGAATGGAAAAAACGTGGAGATGGTTCGGCAGAAAAGACCGGATCACATTGGATATGCTTCGGCAAATAGGAGTGGAGGGCATTGTAACTGCTTTGCATGATGTGCCAAATGGTGATGTATGGACTTACGAAGCCATTACCGAATTGAAAAACTATATCGAAAGTTTCGGCTTGCGTTGGTCGGTGGTGGAAAGTTTACCCGTGTCCGAAAGTATTAAATTCGGAGGTGTCGACAGAGAAAGATTGCTTCAGAATTATTGCGAAAGTCTTCGGAACCTGGGGAAAGCAGGCATTAAAACAGTTGTGTATAACTTTATGCCTGTTATCGACTGGATTCGTACCGATTTGAACTTTAAACTGCCCAACGGTACACAAACTTTGTTTTTTGATAAAATTCGTTTTGCTTATTTCGATATGCACATCCTGAACCGGAAAGATGCAGCGAAAGATTATTCCGAAGCCGAACTCGAAAAGGTGGCGGAGCTTGCCAAAACAATTACAAAAGCCGAGCATGAAGCTTTGATTCAAACAATAATTGTAAAAACGCAGGGCTTTGTGAATGACAGCTTCAAAGGCGATGTGCAAAAACCTGTAGAGCTTTTCAAAGCGTTGTTGGCAAAATACGATGGTATTGACAAACAACAATTGCGCGAGAACCTGAAGTATTTTCTCGAAAGTGTAATTCCTACAGCCCGCGAGGCTGGCATTAATCTTTGTGTTCATCCGGACGATCCTCCAATGGCTGTGTTAGGTTTACCACGCATTGTCACCAACGAAAAGGACATTGAGTGGGTGCTGAATGCGGTTGATGTGCCTAACAATGGACTTACATTTTGTGCCGGGTCGCTGAGTTCGGGTTTACATAACGATGTGCCTGCTTTGGCTGCTAAATTTGCAAAAAGAACGCATTTTGTCCATTTACGAAGTACTGATGTGGATGAAAATGGAAACTTTATGGAAGCCAATCACCTCGAAGGACGTGGGCATTTAATTGAATTGGTACGCATTTTCGAACGTGAACATCCTGGCCTACCTATGCGGGTGGATCATGGTAAACTTATGCTCGACGATGTGAACAAGCCCGACAATCCGGGTTATTCGTTTTACGGACGTATGTATGCTTTGGCCGAAGTGTCAGGCATTATGGCTACTGTAGCCAACGAAATCAACAAAGCATAAAGCCCGACATTGGCAAAGTCAAGCTCAATAATGGCAACATCAGGCGTGTTGGAGCGACGAAGTAAGTTCAGTAGAACAACAGAAATAATGGGAATCAGGGGTTGAAAATAATTCTATTTTGCTTGAAGTAAATTATTTCCCGTAGGGAATGTATATCAATAGAAAATAGAAATCACCAAAATCAGTTCCCCGTAGGGGATAAACAAAGATATAACATAAACGTCCGTTCGACTGAGACTTCGGCGTGAGCTCAGTCGAAGTCTAAGGACTATTTTCAGCTTTTTATTCGCAGTAATAACAAAAGATGAAAAACTAATTGAAAAAAATAATATATTATGAACGAAATGTTTAGTATTGAAGGTAAGGTAGCGGTAATTACCGGTGCAGGGGGCGTTTTGGGAGGAAGCATTGCCAAAAGTTTTGTAAAAGCTGGTGCCCGCGTTGTGGCCATGGACATACGTCAGGAAAATCTTGATGCACGTGTGGCTGAATTAACTGCCGAAGGTGGTCAGGCCATTGGCATTATTGGTAACGTGCTCGATATTCCAAGTTTGCAAAAGGCAGCCGACGAAATTGTAGCACAATGGGGAAGCATCGACATTCTTCTGAATATAGCAGGTGGTAATATTCCCGGAGCTACTTTAGCTGATGATCAGAGCTTTTTCGATATGGAAATAGCCAACTGGGACAAAGTGACCAACCTGAACATGAACGGTACAGTGTATCCGAGTTATGTTTTTGGCAAGGTAATGGCGCAACAGAAATCAGGAAGTATTATCAATGTGTCATCAATGGCAGCTTTTCAATCCATGACACGTGTGCCGGGATATTCGGCAGCCAAAGCAGCTGTTAGTAACTTTACACAATGGCTTGCCATGGAAATGGCTATGAAATACGGAGATGGTGTTCGCGTGAATGCCATTGCTCCCGGCTTTTTTATCGGTGACCAGAACCGTGCTGTGCTTATCAATCCGGATGGTTCATTGACCGATCGTAGCATGAAAGTGCTTGCCAATACACCAATGAAACGTTTTGGTGACATCACTGAGTTGAATGGTGCCGTTCAGTTCTTATGCTCTCCGGCTGCAAGCTTTATCACCGGGGTCGTTTTGCCTGTTGATGGAGGTTTCAATATGTTTAGCGGAGTCTAAGTATTTACTACTTGACAATTGACAATTGACAATTTGAAGAGTTTGAGGAGTTTGAAGAGTTTGAAGATTTGATAATTCAACGATTCAACAATAAAAGCCCCCGGTTGCAATCAATATGCAGCCAGGGGCTTTTTGTTGTTTACTGGGAAACTGTATTTGTCAGCCCATGATAGTGCTGAGCATCGCTACTATTTCAGATGCTTAGCAAAGAATCCCAACATGGCGCTGTAAAAATCCATACGATTTTCTTCGCGTTGAAATCCATGACCTTCGTTGTATTTTACCATATATGGCACATCAAAGCCTTTGGCCCTGAGTGCAGTCACAATCTGATCGCTCTCGTTAATGTTCACGCGTGG
>JAYFRI010000382.1:0-5207 GCA_034926015.1 Paludibacter sp.
GATTAAACTCAATTGAATTACGAGCAGCTTCTCTGGCTCTTCCATAATTGTCCAAATTGCTATATAACTGAGCAACCCTATACTGATAATCAGCTTTATCTGCATTTTTGGTAGCTAACTTAGTTGCCTCTTCGTAAAAACCAATTGCTTTAGAATATTCTTTCTTTTTAATTGACATTTCAGCACAAGCATTAGCCGATTCTTCGGTTGGTTGCAATTTATGTGCAGCTACAGCAGCTGTAAAATACACTTCAGATTCTGTACATCTAATGCGTTTATAAAAACCTACGACATTAGCTAAATATTCAATATTTTTCAAATTAGCATTTACTTTCTCTTTGTACAAAGCATCAAGCATATCACAATCAGCAGCTCCACTTTGTGCAAAAATTAAATCGATACTTGGTTTTAATTGTGCTGCTTTCTCAGCATCTTTTTGTTCAGGGTTGCCAGCAATAGCTTCAAGAATTGCATTCACTTTTAGGTAATCGGCGATGTATTTTTCGGCATGTTTAACATCTGCTTTAAAAATTCCGTTCGATAATGCCATAAAAACACGAATCACCTCAAGTTCAGAAGACTCTTTAAGACCATCAATAGATTTTTCGAGCATTTCGTAAGCAGGTTTTTTAAGTTCGTCGTTTTTAGCAAATGCCACATAATCCAACCCTTTTATTCCCAAAATCCAGGCTGTTGGGTATTTATCATCGTTTCCGAAATACTTAATACGACTATCATACATTCCCATTAATTTATCAAATACTTTTTGATAGGACGCTGCATCTTTTGTTTGGAGCAATTCCCATTGAACGATTTCACGTCCACGGCTATAAATAACTTTATTCGCTCCCGGACATTGAGAATAGGCCGCATTCCATGGACCTAAAGCATCTGCATATTGTTTGTTCTTGGCTGACTCATTGAACAAACTTATGTTCACTAAGCATTCCTCCGTTACCACTGGTGCTGCATCAGCTTGCACTGCAGGTTCTACGGGTGCAGCTACCTCAGTTGTAGGAGATTCTTTTTCTTTCTTACTTTTTTTATTGTCTTTCTGGGCAAAGCAATTGGTGAACATTACTAAGCTAAAAACAAGTACAAGTACATTTCTCGTTTTCATTGTGTATAAGTTTAATTTGTTTATTATTTTTATTTCGTTGACAACTTTATTACAGCTTCCGTTTCATAAACCAGGTCTCATTCAGGCTTGCACTCAAAGTAAACTTAAAGTAATCTTCTCGCAATAAACCAATTGAGCCAATTTTACCATATTCGAAAGTGGTATTAATAACTGATCTGTTATTTCTCAATGGTAATCCCATTCCAAAAGTTATGCCATAGTTTTGTGGCAACTTTTCATTTGCCAGTTTATAGTACGGATCGCTCACATTAAATCCAACCCTGTATCGTACCACTTCATAATACCGGCGTCCTCTTAAGCTTGGTATAAATTCAGCACCTATAGCAAGTTTCGATCTGTTTGACAAAGAATCAGTGACACCGAAAAATTTAGCATCGCCCCATTTCTGCATCGAGTAGTCAAGGCCCAGCGTCAACTGTTTGTTGTAGACGTAATTTAAACCTACGCCAAATAGTTCAGGCACTTCAAACGACGAAAAAACGTCTTTGTATGGTGTTGCTTCCTGATCCACGCTTCCTGTCATCTCCGAGTAGTCTGCATTCAGCTTCAATTTTGGCTCATAAATCAAACCGAGACTTACATCATGTTTTTTGGCAAATGTATTGTAGAGCTGAACACCATAGCGAAAGCGCAAACTGCTCACTACAATAGAATCGCGCTGTAGCGATGAGTAAAAATCGGAGCTACTAAAAGTCAATAATCGCGAATTAATTGAGCTTCCAAACATATAATATGCGTTTACACCCAGCGAAATATGATTGAATAACTCTACAGATAAACCACCATACAACTGACTTATACCTCCATTGCCAATAAAGGACTGTGTTGCGGTCACTGTGTCGGGATATAGCTCTATTGGTAAGTTTGTTGTAGAATAAAAATTATATCCTGAAAAAGAATAGGGCAACAAACCAGCACTGAAACCCACTTTTTTCCACAGCGGAAACTGCATGGTTATATACTCCAGATTTGCATTTAACTTATTTGTTGTTCCTCCCGTTTCGGAAAATCTTGAAACAAGAGCCGAAACACCTACATCAAACATAAAAGTCATGCTATCAACCGCGCTGTAAGATGCCGGATTTACAACATTGATTCCATGCTTCGTGCGTGAACCAAAAGATATGCCACCCATGGCTCTTTGTTCACCTGAATTCGTATCACTAATATCGCCATATCCAAAACGCGTATATGGCGAATTTGTATTGTTTTGACCTATTGATACTTGATTTAACAAAACAAGAACAAATCCGAGGAAAAAGATTTTATTTTTAAACATTGAATTGTAGGATACGATTGAGCCCGATTAATACTAAATTTTTTTCTGCAAAGATGGCACTTTTTAGCTTTGTATAAAAATAAAAAGTGCTACCTCCTGTTAAATATACTGAAAGTTCAGGATATTTAATCTTTAATGTGTCAACATAGCCATTTATTTCAAACTGAATACCATATAAAACTCCGGAGCGTATGGCCGAAACAGTATCAGTTCCCAAAAACGGAGTTTCCATTTGAGCTGTGACCAATGGCAATTTACTTGTAAATTCGTGCAAAGCTCTCAGTCGCATTTCTACCCCGGGAGCTATATTTCCACCATGATAAATTCTTTTTGCATCCACAAAATCATAAGTTATGGCCGTACCAGCATCTATCACAAGTAAATCTTTATCAGGCATTAAATATGAAGCACCAACAACTGCTGCCAGCCTGTCCTTGCCCAATGTCTGTGGTGTATCATATCTAATCTCGACAGGAACAGGTGTTTGATGATCCAAAAAAATAAACTTTTCAACTTTGCGCTTGATAAATTCAGACAAAGCAACATTTTCATTTGTAACACTTGATAAAATACAGTGCCGAATTGAATACGTGTCAATTATTTCGGCAACACAGCTTTCATCTAAATTCTCAAAAGCCCTGAAATTCAACAACTCATCACTAGCAAAGACAGCAATTTTTGTACTTGAATTTCCCTGATCGATACAAAGACTGTAGTACTTACTTACATCAGGCAGCATCATGCAAAATTTAAAAGATATGAATTTTTACAAAATCATTTTTTCAATTGGAATCACTAAAATACCTTCAGCTCCGAGCGCTTTTAGTTTTCCAATTATATCCCAAAACTGCTTTTCGCCTATCACAGCATGCAGCGAATTCCAACCCTCTTTTGCCAATGGCATAATGGTAGGGCTTTTCATTCCGGGCAATACTTCAATAATTTTATCTATATTCTCTACCGGCACATTCATCAACACATATTTCTTATCCTCAGCCATTTGAACGGCTTCAATCCTAAATAGAAATTCTTTGAGGATTTCTTGCTTTTCGGCCGACAGTTGTGGATGTTGAATCAGTAAAGCTTCGGATTTCATCAGCACCTCCACTTCTTTCAAATGATTGGTTACCAGTGTACTTCCTGAACTTACTATATCAAAGATAGCATCAGACAACCCTATGCCCGGCGCCACTTCTACAGATCCGGTTATGACGTGTATATGCGCCTTAACGTTATTCTTTTTAAGAAAATCTTTAAGAATCTCAGGATAAGAGGTCGCAATCGTTTTATCATTAAACCATTCAATTCCCGGATAATCAATCTCTTTTGGAATTGCCAGCGAGAGTCGGCACTTACTGAATCCTAAGCGTTTTGTGACATTTACCCTTTTCTTTTTTTCGGCATATTCATTTTCGCCAACGACTCCAATATCGGCAACTCCGTCGGCTACCGACTGAGGAATATCATCATCCCTGAGGAACAAAACTTCGAGTGGAAAATTGCGTGCTGGCAACAACAAGAGTCGCTTTCCTGATTCCAATTTTATACCGGCTTCAGTTAACAACGACATAGTTTCGTCATAAAGCCGGCCTTTGGCTTGTATTGCTATACGTAACATATTATTTCTGATTAATTTCGATGTGCAAAAGTACAAAAAAAGCTTTGATTGCCATAAAAATAAAAATAAAAAAGTCCGTTAATAAATTAACGGACTTCAAATGCTTTAGCATTTTTTGCAATAGCGGAATTATTGAGCTACTACAGTGTCAACAGCAGTAGTGTCAACAACAGCTACAGTATCAACAACTACTACTGAATCTTCAGCAGGAGCAGCTTCTTCAGTTGCTTTAGGAGCACATGAAGCGAAAACCATGGCTACAGCAAAAAATAAAAATACTTTTTTCATTTTTTCTAATCTTTAAAATTTAACATGTTATATTTTGCAATTCAAAATCGTGACAAAATTACAACATTTTTTGATATACCATTAATAAATATCGTTTTTTTTTAATTTTTTTTTACGTTGCCAAATAATTTCACAAATAAATTGCAGAAAAACAGCTACAAACAACTTATTAACAACAAGTTAAAAAAAAACGAAGAATATTGCAAAAAAAAATGTCGGAAAGAAATTTAATTCAATCCGACATTAATACGTAATTATTTACGTAGTTATGCTTACTGAGCAACTACAGTAGTGTCAACAGCAGCAGTGTCAACTACAGCTACAGTATCAACAACTACTACTGAATCTTCAGCAGGAGCAGCTTCTTCAGTTGCTTTAGGAGCACAAGAAGCGAAAGCGATAACTACAGCAAAAAATAAAAATACTTTTTTCATTTTTTTAAACCTTTAAAATTTAACATGTTTTATTTTGCAATTCAAAATCGCTGCAAAATTACATCAAATTTCGACATTTCGTTTACTATTCGTCAATTATTTTTTATTTTTTTTTGCTTTCTGATTCCAGATTTGCTATCAGGCTCATTTTCAACAACTTCCTTGCTCTGAAAACCTGAGGAATAAAGATATCTTTTTATGCTCTTTTTAGGTGTTTTCTCAAACTCATGCGGATAAAGTTGAATTTTGGCTACTGACTCATAAGCCGCAACCGAAGCATTAAGCATTTTACGGTTTTCTTCCATCACTTCTTCAAGCTGTTTCTGGTCGAGATGTTCGGCATCCACTGCTTCGTAATCGGGACATACCAAAGCAATTAATCGTCCATTACTTTCAATAACTAGACTCTCCATTCCATACGGCATGTTATTTAATCGAGCTTCAATT
>JAYFRI010000306.1:0-2184 GCA_034926015.1 Paludibacter sp.
ACGAAGATGAATATTAAAATAATATTGTTTTTGCCTGCCTGAATCAAAATCAAGTGTTTAAGTAATGTGTTGATACTTTATTTTGTATAAAAAATGTTATGCGAAACAATTTTTTCTGAGTTTTGCAGTTTCATTATAAAAACTAATGAGTATCAAATAAAACGCGTACCAGACGCTTTGTGAATGAAATTGTTTCAGAAAATTCTATGAAAAAATATTATATCTATATTTTATTTTTATTCGTTTTTACTGAATCGGTTTATTCGCAATTCGATGCACAGTTAAGTCAGTACATGTTGCATCATTCATCATTCAATCCGGCAGCGGTTGGCGAGAGTGAAAGAATTGATGTAATTCTGCAACCGCGCATTAATTTGATAAATTTTGATGGGAGTGGAACCACCACTGTTTTCAGTATTCATTCCCCTTTGAAGTTGGGAGATTCGAAACATGGTGTGGGAGTAAGTTTTCTGAATGATGAAATAGGTTGGCTTTCGAATAAGACCTTTCATCTGCAATATGCATTTAAAAAGAACATTGGGAAAGCCAAACTAAGTATAGGCGCCGATCTGGGTTTTGTAAATATAGGATTTAGTGGCGATAGTGTGGCTCAGCAAAAAATAACTTTAGGAGAGTATCATAACCAAATTGTAAGCGATCCTGCCATTCCTCTGACACAGGTGAGTGGAACAAGTCTCGACATGAGTGTCGGGGCATGGTTTTCGTTGAAAGAGTGGTATTCGGGTTTTTCGTTAGTTCATCTGAATCGTCCAACAGTAACATGGACACCTACAGCCGAATTTAATGTGTTTAGCACTATGTTTTTTACAGGAGGATTCAACTATAAATTGCTGAATCCTAAATATGTGTTGAAACCAAGCGTATTGTTAAAATCTGATTTTAGTAGTTGGCAGCTCGATTTATCATCCCGTGTGGAGTACGATAATAAATTCTGGGGCGGATTGACGTATCGGGTTAAAGATGCTGTGGTGCTTATGGCCGGACTGAATGTTGCCGGTGGTTTAAGCGTAGGATATGCGTTCGATGTATCGACATCAAAATTGATAACTACCAATTATGGCTCGCACGAACTTGTAGTTATTTACAGTTTCGAGTATGCTTTGGCTAAGGGCTCGAAAAAATATAAAAGTGTACGATTTTTGTAAGTATTTGTTAACTAGTAATATAAAAAAATAATATTTATCTCAATATAATTATTATCACAATGACAAAAAAGAATCTGATTATTATTGCGCTTGTCTTATTGATAATCATAGCTGCCAGACCTGTAGGGGAGTTGAATGGCATTACTAAAAAAACAAAGCGGTTTCAGGAAGAAAATCCGTATGGAATGGTGTTTGTTAAGCGTGGATCCTTTATTATGGGTGCCAACGACCAATCTGCCATCGGTTCGCTCAGCGACAAATCAATCAACGTAACTGTTGATGCTTTTTGGATGGATGCAACTGAAATCACAAATAATGAATACAAACAATTTGTTTATTGGGTGCGCGACTCCATAGCCATGCGAATGCTTATAAATTCAAATGCTTTGGGTTATCAAAAACTGACTACTTATAACAATCGCGAAAATCCTCTGGATAATCTTAGCCCCGAGGAACTGGCAAAAGTTCCTTTGAACTGGAAAGCTAAAATACCATGGAGCTCGAAAGATGATACCGTGAAGGCAGTTTTAGGTCGCTTCTATTTCTTCAGCGAAAATGCAATCGGTCGCTCGAATCAGATGAATCCAGCTATACTGACTTACAAGTATGAGTGGATCAATTATGATCAGGCAGCTTTGCCCGGCAACAAATACAATGTGGCTACTGGTGCCTATCCTAAAAATGCGAAAGTAAGAGTTGATACTTCTTATGTCGACGAAAACGGAGTTATTGTTAACAGAACAATCGAACGTAAACTTGTCAATCGGAAAGATTTGATCTCTACGCGCATTGTGAACGTATATCCCGACACTGTGATGTGGCTGCGCGATTTCCAGTATGCTTACAACGACCCAAAAATGAAAATGTACTTTTCGCATCCGGGATTTGCACAATATCCTGTGGTAGGTGTTACCTGGGAGCAGGCACAAGCATTTTGTAACTGGCGTACTCAACTCTATAATACAACACACAAAGTAGGTGGTCAGGACTATCGCTTGCCTACCGAAGCCGAATGGGA
>JAYFRI010000373.1:0-3380 GCA_034926015.1 Paludibacter sp.
AAATGGCCGATGCCGATTATGGCTATGTAGGTGCCGGACGCGGTAAGGTAAGTCTTTATAAAAAGAAAGAATGCGTGGAACGCAATATCCCCGAAGACGATGCGGTGGATAAATTGATTGAACTCATTAAAGTAAATGGCGACTGGTACGAATAATCAGCTGTCTGTTTACATTGGTTTTCATTGCAATAGGCGCAATCAGTCAATAATATACTGATTTAGGAAAGGGTGGTTTTGATTTCTCGAATCTGAAACCTACCCAGATTTCTCTTCATTTAAACCGATACTTGTGAGTAAAAACTCGCAGGTATCGGTTGTTTGTTTTAGAACTAAGGTTGTTTCAGTTCTGACACCCGCAAAGTTTTGTATGTTGAATGAGGATGTCCGAAAGTAGGGAGTCTTGACAATGTTTTTTTTTTATAAATCAATCTTTTACACAACGTACAGAAAAACCAAATCCCTCGGAGAAGCAATACCGATTCAATTTATCACTACTGCTATAGATTACTACCAGCATGCAGCACCAATATCATCCCCTGTGGAACTCCACATTGTGGCCCTTGTGTCATTATCGTTAGAATAAAAAGATGGTAAGCCAAGATAACGAACGCCATTGGGAAGCGCTGTAAAACCAGTTTCATTGGTTGCTCCTACATTGGGCTTATTCCAGTGTGCAGTGTCTGTTTCTTTAAGTTTACCTCCGGCCACATCATCTCCTCCTAAATAATTGGATAAAATTGTCCATTCCTCATTGGTGGGAACATGCCAGCCTTTAGGTGCCAATTTGCCAGTATTTACTGCCATCCAGTTGTACAGCCGACCAAAAGTAACAATAGCATTTGTATTAGAAGTGTTATTGTAATTGCAGTATGCTCCGGTTCTTAAATTAGTCCAGTCTGAGGATTCAGTTACATTAGGTATAGGAGAGTTATCGTTATACTTAGTTGTGCGTAAATTTTCAGCCATCCATGTTTGGGTGCCAATCGTTATTGTTTTATAAATATTGCCATCTACATCGGTCATAGTAGCATATGTAAATTTTGGGTTAAACACGGCTGGTGCAATCGTAGGAAAATCGCTTTCTTCCTTTTTACATGAAAATAGTATAACTATTATGAAGAATAGTAATACTGAAATCGCAATTATTTTCTCATAATTTATTCATCTCATGGATATAGTGTTTGTATCCTTTTTACTATAAAGGCTAATATCTCTGGTTCAACTATCCGATAATCTGCACTCATATTGTTGGTTTACGCAAATATACTGAATATTTTCAGTCTTTTAAATTGCCGGTTTTTCAATATTGAAAGTAAGAGTTTTTTTAATAGTTTCTTCGAATATGCAAGGCAGCGTGGGTGTGCAAACTTTTAGTCGTCTGACGAAGGAGGACACTAAAACGTTTCTTCGTTTATGGGTTCGTTCTTTTTAAAGAAACATTCAAAAGTCTTCGACGTATTGAAGTTTGAGTGCGTGTACAACTTTTAGTCATCGAAGGAACGAGACACTAAAATATTTATTCAAAAGTGGAACTCATGCTTAAAGGAATAGAATTTTAGTGTGTCAGTCACTAAATGCAGCAGATACTATCTTAGGTTGTCGTTGTGCTTTTATTAATGATTTTTAAGTGCCCTTCAAAAACAATTTCGGGCTATAAATAGTTAATGTCTGAAATAAGCAAGAGACGATAATCAATGAATTCAAAACAGGAGAGTGCATCAGGGTGGCTTGGGAAATCGATGGCTGAAGCAAAAGGTGCGTATTTATCAGCTTCGTTGATGACTATTCTGAGTGCGGGATGTTTTGTGGCATTTAGCTGGTGTTTGTCAGCTTTTGCTGCATCGTGGCTTGTGGGCGGGCAAGTGTTGGCCCATCAATTATTGTATGCAGTTGCGTTTATTACAGGCCGGTATGTTTTTGCTCATTTTGCATCTGTCCTGAACTATAACGCCGGCAATGTGATTGTAGCCAAAGTAAAAAAACGACTTTACCCCGAATTACTCAATAACAATCAAACGGACTCTATTTCGAGTACATTGTTGGTGACAAGAGCCACCGACGATCTGAAACCCTTCTATTCTTTTTTTATTCCTTATGCTTTGGCTTCGGTGTTGGTGGGAGGTTTGTTGCTTGTAGTGAGTTTCTGGATGGACAAATGGGTGGGATACACGCTGCTCGTTACTTTTTTGGTGATTCCCATGCAAATGATAGTGATAGGTGTGGGGGCTGAGGCGCTTCATAAAAAACATATCAGTCTTTTTATGAAGTATTCGGCAGTTTTTTACAATCGCTTGCATACAATTGCCGAAATTGTGAACCTCGACAATTTTAAACCACAATATCTCTTTCTGTCCGAAAAAAGCAAGGCGCTCAACAAAGCCACTACCAATGTGATGAGTGTGGCCATTTTGTCGTCGGCAGTACTGGAACTTTTTGTAACAATAGCCATTGCTGCGGTGGCCATATATTTAGGAATGAGTTTGCTGGGTATTATGCCCGGACCGAATTACGGAAAAAGCTACGATTTCAAAACAGCTTTGTTTCTTTTGATGTTGTCGCCCTATTTTTTCTTTTATTTGCGCAAGTTTGTAAGTGCTTATCACGACAGGAACCGAGCGTTGGCAGCTGCAAAGTTGTTGATGCCTTTACTACACGATATCGACGAAGTGTCTGTAATAGATGAAAATGAACAACTTCATATCCTCGAAATAAAAGACCTGAGTTTTGCTTATCCCGATACAGTTGTGAAAGTGTTGCACAATATTCAGCTTCAACTTCCCGTGAAAGGACTTGTGCTTGTGAAAGGTATTTCGGGTTCGGGGAAATCCACTTTACTGAAAATATGTTCAGGAAACCTGAAAGTAAACGAAGGTAAAATAGCGTTTAATGGACGTGATAATGCGTGGTCGCAGCAATGGTTGAAAGTGAATTCGTCGTACATGAATCAGTTTCCTTTTATTTTCGATGGGACCTTGCGTTACAATGTTTTTCTGGATAAAGCGGCCGAAGCACAAAAGGATTATCCCGCTTTTCTTGATAAAATACTTGACAAAAAAGAAGAAGGCTGGGAAACGCAGTTGAGTCACAATGGAAAGCAACTTTCGGGAGGCGAAAAACAATTGGTTACACTTGCAAGGATGATGCTTTATCCTCAACCGGTGGCTATACTGGATGAACCGACAGCTAACCTTGATGCTTCGACTGTTGAAATCATTCTCGAACAAATACTGAAAATGTCGCACGAAAGATTGGTGATTGTGGCTTCGCACGAAGATAAATTTGATGCTATTGCCACTACAGTGCTTCAGCTGAACTGGGGGGAACAAATGAATTAATAATTGATAATTGACAATTGATAATTGACGGGAGACAGTTCAATGA
>JAYFRI010000181.1:0-7316 GCA_034926015.1 Paludibacter sp.
CAAACCCAATTGTCGTCCGGATGAAGTGCATGAAGCTGTGTTTGATTTAATGTATAATTTGGATGCGTCTGAAAAACAGCTTAATTTCCACACCATATACGGATCAGCAAAAAACAATTGGATGTCGGAGGACTGGAAAAAACAGACTGACAACATTTTACCATTGCTCGATGCCATTATAGAACATATCCCTGAGCCGGAAATGCTCGAAGGAACGCCTCAAATGCTAATTACATCGCTCGATTTCTCATCTTACGTGGGTCGTATTGCAGTAGGTCGCGTTCATCGTGGCGTTTTACGCGAAGGAATGGATGTGAACCTTGTGAAACGCGATGGCACAATAAAAAAATGCCGTATTAAAGAACTCCATACATTTACCGGACTGGGACGTACAAAAACCACCGAAGTAAAATCGGGTGATATTTGTGCACTGGTGGGTATCGAAGGTTTTGAAATCGGAGATTCAGTTTGCGATTTACAAAATCCTGAGCCACTTACTCCTATTGCCATCGACGAACCAACCATGAGCATGGTTTTCACAATTAACACCTCTCCTTTCTTCGGAAAAGAAGGAAAATTTGTAACTTCCCGCCATATCCACGATCGCCTTGTAAAAGAGCTTGACAAAAATCTGGCTTTGCGCGTTGAAAAGAATATTGATTCGGATATTTGGCATGTCTACGGACGTGGAGTGCTTCACTTGTCGGTACTTATCGAAACAATGCGTCGCGAAGGCTACGAACTTCAGGTAGGTCAGCCACAGGTAATTTTCAAGGAAATAGAAGGAAAACGCTGCGAACCAATCGAACAATTAACAATTAACTTGCCTGAAGAATGTTCTGGTAAAATAATTGAAATGGTGGCCATGCGCAAAGGTGAAATGCTGAGCATGGAAGTAATGAACGATCGTATCCAGTTAGAATTTTTGATTCCATCCCGTGGAATTATTGGCTTAAGAAATAGTGTTCTTACCGCTTCGGCCGGAGAAGCTATTATGTCGCACCGCTTCTTCGAATACCAACCTTATAAAGGCGATATTGAAAAACGCAGCAACGGATCCATCATTGCCATGGAAAGCGGTACTGCTTTTGCTTATGCCATCGATAAGTTACAGGACAGAGGTCGATTTTTCATATTCCCTCAGGACGAAATTTACGCCGGACAGGTAGTAGGCGAAAGCGCAAAAGAAGGCGATATGGTTGTGAATGTGACCAAATCGAAAAAGCTAACCAATATGCGCGCTTCCGGAGCCGATGACAAAGCCAAACTAATTCCACCTATAGTATTCAGTCTCGAAGAAGCACTTGAATACATTAAGGAAGATGAATACGTTGAAATTACGCCCCAGAGCATAAGGTTACGCAAAATTTATCTTGACGAAAACGAACGCAAACGAATGTCAAAAAAATAAACTCAAAACCGGCTTTTTAAGAAAGTTTTTGTATTTTTGTCCGTTTTCAAAAAAAAATAACCGACAAAATAAAACTTGTTTATTCTTCTGAAATACACATGAAAAGAATACTTTTTTGTAGCATATTATTCATTTCATTCTTTTCCTCAGGGGCTCTGGCTCAGTTAGGTATAAAGGCAGGAATCAATATGGCCAACGAAATAAAATCACTCAGTAGCGAAGCTATTTCGGCAGGTTTCAGTACCGAAAACCTGACAGGCTATCAGATTGGGGTGGTTTACCAGTTAAATCCTGCAAAATCAGGAATCGGTACGGAAATCGGATTTCTTGTATCGCAAAAAGGTTATTCGTTTTCGGACAGCATAAGCATCAAGGATAACATCAAAAAAGGCTATAAAGAGATCAACTACCTCGAAATACCCATCAACCTTCGTTACAAACTCAAGCTCGGATTTGTAGGTATTTTTGGGTATGGAGGTTTGTATGCAGGGTATGCCCTGGACGGAAAGATTGTTACCGAAACCGATGGCACTTCCAAAGAACTTGAGTACCAGGATTACCTTAACAGGATAGATTATGGCTATAATCTGGGCATGGGAGTTGAATTTTTCAAAAAAATTCAGTTTGGCATCAACTGGTCACACGGATTGAAAAATACAATAAAAGAAGATCCAGCCGACACTGAAAATGCAAAAAACAGAGTATTCTCTGTAGGTTTGACCTATCTGTTTTAACTAAATACATTGACTCGAACACTTAAAGTGAGCCCAAAAATGAGCTCACTTTTTTGTTTTAATTTCAACAAACAATCAATATTATTAACCACTTGTATTTCAGTTGTAAACGTTTAAAAATATTTTAATACAAAATAATAGTTTGTATCCTATTTTTTTGTAACTTTGCAGCCCTAAATTGGTTATATATGAACCATTAGCTTCAGGCTGGTTGTCTTTACTCCGAACAAAGAACTAACCTGCTGATCAGAAATAAATTGAAAACTGGAAATTATTATAAAATTATGAACATCGTCAGAAAAGACATCGATCAAAGCAATGCTACACTTACATTGCGCATTGAAAAAGCCGATTACGCCGAGAAGGTGCAAAAAACTTTACGCGACTACCGCAAAAAAGCAAACATTCCCGGCTTTCGTCCAGGCATGGTACCTGTTGGTTTAATAACAAAAATGTATGGAAAAGCTGTAATCGCCGAAGAAATTAACAAAATTGTTTCGGATGAATTATTCAAATACATTAAGGACAACAATATAAATATGCTTGGCGAACCAATGCCAAACGAAACCGAACAAAAGGAAATTGATTTCAACACTCAGGAAGATTTCGAATTTGTTTTCGATCTGGGCTTAGCTCCCGAATTTGACGTTGAAGTAACAGGCAAAGACAAGGTAAAATACTACAACATCACTGTAAGCGACGAAATGATTGAAAATCAATTAAAGTCATACACATCGCGCTACGGTAAATATGTGCAGGAAGAAACTGTAGAAGAAAAAGACATGCTGAAAGGCGAAATGCTTGAACTTGCCAATGGAAAAGTAAACGAATCGGGAATTAAACTTTCGGATGCCGTTCTTACTCCTGCCTACATCAAGGACGAAGCTACAAAGGCTCTCTTTGTAAATGCAAAGAAAGGCGATGTGATCACTATTAACCCTGCAAAAGCATTCGAAGATGCAGCAGAAATAAGCTCGCTACTCAAAGTTTCGAAAGACGAAGCCAAAAACATTACTTCCGATTTTCAATTTAAAATTGAAGGTATCACCCGCTACCACGAATCGGCCATCGATCAGGAACTTTTCGACAAAGTATATGGCGAAGGTGTTGTAACTTCCGAAGAAGAGTTTAAAGCAAAAATTAAAGCCAACATACAGGAATCACTTCAGGGCGACAGCGATTATAAATTCGGAATAGATGCCCGCGATATGTTGCTTGCTAAATACGATAACCTTGTGTTCCCCGATGCATTTTTGAAACGTTGGGTACTTGCTACTAACGAAAACCTCACTGTAGAAACGCTCGAAGCTGATTATTCAAAAATGATTGCCGACCTGAAATGGCAACTTATCAAGGATAAAATTGCAAAAGCAAACGACACAAAAATTGAAACATCCGACATCGAAGAATACGCCAAAAAAATTACAAAAGCTCAGTTTGCTCAGTACGGAATGGTAGGTATGGACGATGAACTTGTGGCAAATTACGCTAAAGACATGCTCAAAAAAGAAGAAACTTTGAAGGGCATCATCGAAAAAGTGGCTGAAAATAAAGTGTTTGATATAGTTAAGGCTAATGTTAAACTTGAAACTAAAGAAATTTCGATCGAAGATTTCAATAAAATGTTCGAAAACTAATCAGTTCCAAAAGTACTGAAAATTAGATTTTCGTACCGAAAAGGCTTTTCACCGAATCAGGTTAAACAAAAAAACTATACCTTTGTTTAATGAATGAAAACGGTCGAAAGCCTTTTTCAATAATTTTAGGACTGAAAATTTAAACAACCAACTGACATTGCTCTTACAGCAATTCAGACAAACCAATTACAGATATGAACAATAATGATTTTCGCAATTACGCTACCAAACATCTTGGTATGAACGGCTTATCGCTGGACAAATATGCAGATATCACCAGCAACTATATTTCGCCTTCTATCCTTGAAGAACGTCAACTCAATGTTACCCAAATGGACGTTTTTTCGCGCCTCATGATGGATCGCATTATTTTTCTGGGAACTCAGGTGGACGACTACACTGCCAATGTAATTCAGGCACAGTTACTTTATCTCGATTCATCTGATCCCGGCAAAGACATCTCGATTTACCTTAACACACCCGGTGGATCGGTATATGCCGGACTTGGCATTTACGATACAATGCAGTTTATCGGCTCCGATGTGGCAACCATCTGTACCGGTATGGCCGCTTCTATGGGTGCTGTATTGTTAGTGGCCGGCGCCGAAGGAAAACGCTCAGCGCTTAAACATTCACGCGTTATGATACATCAGCCTATGGGTGGCGCTCAGGGTCAGGCTTCGGACATCGAAATCACAGCCCGTGAAATTCAGAAACTCAAAAAAGAACTTTACACAATTATTGCAGATCACTCGCACAATCCGTTCGACCGAATAGAAAAAGACTCGGATCGTGACTACTGGATGACTTCGCAGGAAGCATTGGAATATGGAATGATTGATAAAGTTTTAATTAACGAAAAGAAAAAATAATTTTTTAGGTAAATGCAGGGCTTGACGCCTTGTATTTACCAATTATAATATGGCAAAAACAACTAAAAATTGTAGTTTCTGTGGCCGACCCGAATCTCAGGTCGATTTTTTTATCATGGGACAAGGCGGAGTTCACATTTGCAACGAATGTGCGGTTCAGGCTGCTGAAATTGTAAAAGAAAGTACAATTTCAAAATCAAAACTACCTCAGCTTAACAAAGAAGAGGTACCAAAACCTATCGAAATAAAAGAATATCTCGATCAGTATGTTATAGGTCAGGACGAAGCAAAAAAATACCTATCGGTGGCCGTATACAATCATTACAAAAGATTGATGCAGGAAAAAACAAACGATGATGTGGAAATTGAAAAATCGAACATCATTATGGTTGGCTACACAGGTACAGGCAAAACTTTACTGGCACGTACAATAGCTAAAAAACTACACGTCCCTTTTACAATTGTGGACGCAACAGTGTTGACAGAAGCCGGCTATGTGGGCGAAGACATTGAAAGCATTCTGACCCGCCTGCTTCAGGTGGCCGACTACGATGTGAAGGCAGCCGAACGCGGCATCGTATTTATCGATGAAATTGATAAAATTGCCCGTAAAGGCGACAACCCCAGCATAACACGTGATGTAAGCGGCGAAGGTGTTCAACAAGGCTTGTTGAAACTCCTCGAAGGTGCCGTGGTGAACGTTCCGCCACAAGGAGGACGCAAGCACCCCGACCAAAAAATGATTGCTGTCAACACGCAAAATATACTTTTTGTATGCGGAGGAGCTTTTGATGGCATCGAAAAGAAGATTGCTTCGAGACTCAACACAAGAGTTGTAGGATACGGCGCATCTGCCGAGAGCGAACAAATCGACAAAAAAAATCTGTTGCAATATATCGCCCCACAGGATCTGAAATCTTTCGGCCTAATCCCCGAAATCATCGGTCGCTTGCCCATACTTACTTATCTGGAACCACTCGACCGCACAGCTTTGCGCCGAATACTGACTGAACCTAAGAATTCAATCATAAAACAGTACAACAAGCTCTTCAAAATGGATCAGATCGATCTTGTATTTGAAGATGAAGTGTTGGACTATATAGTTGACAAAGCTATTGAGTTTAAATTAGGAGCACGTGGCTTAAGGTCCATTACCGAAACAATAATTATGGATAAAATGTACGAAATGCCATCGAATAACGAAAATGTGCTGCACATCAACCTCCAATATGCCAAAAGTAAAATAGAAAAAACAAATATTAATCGCTTAAAAATTGCTTAGGACACGAATATAATTATTTGTTTTCAAGCGATTTAAATAGAAAAATCGGAATGACAATCAATTTTATTGATTATTATTCCGATTTTTTTTGGAAAAGGACTTGTATATTTAAAATCTGTTTATAATTTTGTTTTATAATTAAAAAGCTGTTTAAGTAACATTTAAACGCTAAAAATACTTGAAATTCGGTAAACAAATTATCGATATGATGCTAATATCTCGACAATAAATACTACTTTCGCAAACCATTTTTCAGACAAAGGGTACAAACATGGCAACTCATTCTGTATTAACCGAACATTTAAAAAGAAACTTTGGCTTCGACAGCTTCAAGGGGAATCAGGAAGCTATTATACAAAACGTTCTCGATGGGAAGGATACATTTGTGTTGATGCCTACCGGAGGTGGAAAGTCGCTTTGTTACCAACTTCCATCTTTAATTATGGAAGGAACTGCCATTGTAATTTCGCCTTTGATTGCATTAATGAAGAATCAGGTAGATGCAATGCGAAGTTTCAGCGAAGAAGATGGGATCGCTCACTTTATCAATTCCTCTTTATCAAAACAGGCCATTGATCAGGTGAAAAATGACATTCTTTCGGGCAAAACAAAACTATTATATGTTGCACCCGAATCACTAACAAAGGAAGAAAATATTGAATTTCTGAAACAACTTAAAATTTCATTTTATGCTGTGGACGAAGCTCATTGTATTTCGGAATGGGGTCATGATTTCAGGCCCGAATATCGACGCATACGCCCTATAATAAACGAAATAGGCATTGCACCACTGATAACGTTGACGGCAACGGCAACACCTAAAGTGCAACACGATATTCAAAAAAACCTTGGTATGCTGAATGCCAGTGTTTTCAAATCGTCCTTTAATCGAAGTAATCTGTATTATGAAGTACGTCCTAAAACCAACGATGTAGACAAGGACATAATAAAATTCATACGTTCGCAGGGAAGCAAATCAGGTATTATTTATTGCCTCAGCCGCAAAAAGGTAGAAGAACTTGCCGAAACACTCAGTATGAATGGAATTTCGTGCTTACCTTACCACGCAGGAATGGAAACAGCCGTGAGAAGCGATAATCAGGATAAATTCCTGATGGAAAAAGTGCAAATCATTGTTGCAACCATTGCTTTTGGTATGGGCATCGACAAACCTGATGTCAGGTTTGTAATCCACTACGACATGCCCAAAAGCCTCGAAGGATATTATCAGGAAACAGGGCGTGGAGGACGTGACGGTGGCGAAGGACAATGTATTGCATTTTATGCATACAAGGATTTAGACAAACTACGCAAATTTATGCAAGGCAAACCCGTGGCCGAACAGGAAATCGGGAATCAATTATTATTAGAAACACAAGC
>JAYFRI010000103.1:0-7800 GCA_034926015.1 Paludibacter sp.
ATGAATTCGGAGGCATGAAGGCGGCTGCACAACTCGGAAATGCTCATCTAAAAATGAATACGCTGGATCTTCAAAATTCGGTGTATAAACTGGATCATCTACAGATCGAACAGTTGAAAGCCGATGTGCAGACAACAAAAGCATCCAATAAACAAGAGGAAGCATCTTCGGGCATACTACCAAAGATCTCTGCTTCGAATATCCGCATCAACAATTCTTCAATCACCTACAGCGATGCCGTAAGCCAACAAAAAATACTAGCGGCCATTCATCGTTTCGATCTAAAAAACGGAACAGTGGACCTCGAAAACAAAATAGTTGAGCTGGATAAAATTTATATTTCGAAAAGTGATGTACGTTATTTCACTGCCGACACCGCAACGCCTGTCGACACAACTGTACAAGTGCCGCAAATGGTTGAGAACGCCTGGAAAGTCACTGTAAAGCAAATTGAATTCAACGATAACGCCATCACCTATAAAGTAGGGAATAAACCGGCGCTGAAAAACGCCTTCGATCCCGATTTCATTCAGTTTCAGCGTTTAAATCTTTTGGCCGAAGATCTGTTCTACAGTTCGGATCTCACCAAAGCTACAATAGAGCAATTGAGTGCCGTGGATCAAAACAATTTTGCGATAACAAAATTCGAAACAGCATTCAGCATGGATCGTAATTCAATCACTGCAAGCAATGTAAAAGCCGGCACATCCAACTCATCGCTCGAAGGTAATTTCAACCTTCAATATCAATCATTACAATCGCTTGCCACATCACTGGCTTTGTTACAACTGAATATCAACCTGAAGAAAGCAAGTTTTAAAAATGCCGACCTGCTCTATTTCAGTCCGCAACTAAAGGAAATGGAGTTCTTTAACAATAAAACGAATACAACTTTCATTTCGGGACAAATCAATGGCCGCGTCAATCATCTGAAAGGCAAAAACATGATTGTACGCACCGGCAAAAAAACTATACTGCGTACCGATTTCAGCATCATTGGCTTGCCCGAATTCAAGACTGCATATTTTGATTTTCCTAACCTGAAACTCGTTTCGGGCCGACAGGACATTGAAATGATAGCCGGGAAATCTGTTCCTGCATCCGTGCAGGTTCCGGAGGACATCCTGTTGTTGATCAATTTCAAAGGAAAAATGAATGCATTTGAAACAACGATAAATGCCGGTAGTACTTTCGGAGGAGCAAAAGTTTTGGCAACCGTCGATGCAAATGAAAATTTCAGGGCCGACCTTGACATTTTAGATTTCGACATGGGCCGGTTGCTTAAAAACAATAAAATGTACGGACCTGTATCGCTGACGGCGCTTGTGAGCGGAAAGGGACTGGACACAAAAACAATGAAGGCGAAAATATCGGCTGATGTGTCGCAAATCTACCTGAATCAGTATTTGTACCACAACCTGACTGTAAATGGAACGGCAAACGGACAAGCTTATGCAGGAAAAATAAATTTAAATGATAAAAACGCCGTCTTCGTGTTGGATGGACTTGTGAACATGACGCCTCGTCAGGAAAAATACAAATTCCATTTGAATGTGGAGGGTGTCGACCTTCAGCAACTGAAATTGACGGAACGGGACATACGTTTTGCCATGGATGCCACTGCCGATATGGAAGGAGGAACCCTGAATACAATGAATGGAACTGCCGGTATCAACAACCTTATCGTGACACATAACGGTAAAAAATATCAACTCGATTCGGTGATGCTGGCTTCGGTAAACCAGGTCGACAAAAGCGATTTTGACTTCAGAAGTCCGCTGTTGGGACTCAGGTTCAATGGAAATATATCGCCAACCACCTTACCCACTGTGCTTACAGCATTTTTGAACAATTATTTCCCGTTCAGCGCAAAAAAAACGCAGGTGTTGGCCGGCGATACTTCGAAGTTTAACTTTGAAATTCAGCTCCACAACCATCCTATTTTGTCGGAAGTACTTTTGCCCGAATTAAAGGAATTTGATCCCGGCCTTATCACCGGAAGCTTCGACAATCAGAAGAAAGAACTGAAGTTTAATGCCATAATGAAACATATTCTTTATGGAACTACCGAAATAAACGATCTGGAACTGGCTGTAAGTTCCGATAGCGCAGCATTGGATTATAAACTCTCCGGTGCTGGCATTTCCACTGCTCAAATCAATTTCGAATCTCCTTTGCTGAAAGGAAGAATCGCTGATAAAACAATCACAGCCGGCTTGTCGTCTATTGATAAGGACGGAAATAAAAAATTACAGATACTCACGACCGTTACAAAAGAAAAAACGAACTACCTGTTAAAGTTCGATCCCGATGGATTTTATCTCATGAATAAACGTTGGGAGATTGCTGCTGATAATGCCATCGAAATAGGGAAATCGGGCTTTATGATCCATCATCTTTTTATGAACAATGAGAATAGTCAGGTGAATATAGCTTCGGTCAACAACAAGATGAATGATGATGTGAACATCAACATCAAAAACTTTAAACTGGAAGATCTTTCACAAATTATAGAAAAAGACAGCAGTTTGCTCAAAGGGGATGGAAATGGAAATGTATTGCTTAAAAGGGTCAACAACGCTTACGGTATCATTGCCGATGCGGGCATCGACAATCTGTATATTTTCAATAAACCCATCGGAAACCTAACCTTAAATGCCCAAAATCCCACCACCAAACGGTTCGATCTTCTGGCAACACTTTCAGGCGCCGACAACCAACTGAATGCAAAAGGATTTTTCGTTCCGAATGGGGGCGAGAATTCACTGAACATAAATGCGGACATTCAATCGCTATCGATGAAAACAGTGGAAGCTTTTTCGATGGGACAAATCAGCGAAGCATCAGGATTTGTAAACGGTAACTTCTCCATTACAGGCAGCACAACAGTTCCTGAGATAAAAGGGGCGCTTACTTTCAACAATGCTTTTCTGAAACCGGCCTATCTGAACAACCGACTTGAATTAAAGCACGAAACCATTGAACTGAAAACAGATGGAATTTACATGAATAACTTTACGCTGGCGGACATCAATCAGCACAAAGCCACCATCGATGGAGCTGTAAATATGAAACAGTTCTCCGACTTTAACTTTGATTTAAAAGTAAAAACAAAAGATTTTTTACTCTTCAACACCACCGAAAAGGACAATAAAGAGTTTTACGGACGCATGATTATTGATAGTAACATTGACATCAAAGGGCCAATGTCGTTGCCGGTGCTGAATGCAAGGTTGAAGATGAAGAAAGGCTCGAATTTTACTTTTGCAGTTCCCGAAGACGAACTTACCACCGACAAAGGAGAAGATGTTGTTGAATTTAACAGCCAACAAAATATGAATTCGATATTGGATCGAACGGATAAAAAAATAATTAAAAAAACGGGGATGACAGGTTTCGATTTATCTTCAATTATCGAAGTGGACAAGGAAGCAACGCTCCGGTTGCTGATGGATCCTGCTTCTTCCGATTCTTTGGTGGTAAGAGGCGAAGCTGCTTTGAGTTTCACTATGGATCGCAGCGGGAAAATGAGTCTTACCGGTGCTTACAATCTTAACGACGGTAGCTATCTTATTTCATTAGAATCGGTGATCAAAAGAAAATTCGATATCAATCCGGGAAGTACAATTATCTGGAACGGCGATCCTCTGGACGCAGCGATCAATATAAATGCAATTTATTCGGTAAAAGCAGCTCCGTTTGATTTGGTAAGCGAGCAAATGGCCGGACTTTCCGAAGCCGAGAAAGGGGCTTACAAACAAATGTATCCTTTTATGGTGATGCTTAAATTGCGGGGAGCAATTCTGAAACCCGAAATTAGTTTTGAAATTCAACTTGCCCCCGAGGACAAAGGAATTTTAAATGGTGCAGTGAATCAAAAACTGATTTTACTGAACGAAGATCCATCTTTACTAAACAAACAGGTATTTGCCTTATTGGTATTGGGCCGATTCGTACAGGAAAATCCATTAGAAACAGCTTCAGGTGGCACTTCATCACTCATCCGTTCAACAGTAAGTAATTTTTTATCGGCACAGCTGAATCAGCTAAGTTCAAAATTTGTAAAAGGTGTTGAACTCAATTTCGACATTCAGTCCTTCGATGATTATCAGTCGGGACAGGCACAAGGCAGAACAAAAGTAGAAATCGGATTAAAAAAACAACTTTTCAACGACCGTTTATCTGTTGAAGTGGGTGGAGCGGTTGATGTGGAAGGCGAAGCGGCGAAACAAAATTCGGCAAGCAACATTACCGGCGATGTAAAAGTGGAATACAAACTTTCAAAGGACGGACGATACAGGCTCAAAGGTTTCAGACACAACCAATACGAAGGCGCCATTGATGGACAGCTGATTGAAACAGGGATAGGATTTGTTTTGGTGCGCGACTTCAACAACTGGAAAAACTTCTTTAAAACACGGAAAGGGATGCGGGAACAACGAAAGTTAAACAGAAGCAAGCGCGAAACCACAACGAAAGAAAAATAAACATTTACATTGAAACATCCGCAAATATGAAATTTCAGTCGAAAATACAAATCGAAAATAGCTTTGATTTCTCATTGGGAATCAAAACCCCTTTCCTTTCAGCTTGTAAACTGTGGGGATTGCTACTTTCTTTCGGACTCCTGACGGCTTGCAGCGGAACAAAACATCTGCCAAAGGACGAAAAACTTTATACAGGTGCTTCAATTCAATTTAAAACCACCGACAAGGTAAACAAACGACTCCTGAAAGAAGCGGCACAGCAATCATTCCGTCCCGAACCAAACAAAAGCTATTTCGGCATGCGTCCACAACTGTGGTTGTACATGGCTGCCGGCGAAAACCCGCAAAGTAAACTTAAAAAATGGATGCGTAAAAACGGAGATGCTCCTGTATTGATAAGTCAGATAAAACCATCTGTCACAGCCGCTGTAATCGATGCCAAACTTTTCAATCTTGGGATTTTCAACAGCCATACACAATTCAGAATTGTAGAAAAGGAACGAACTGCTCACATTATTTACAGCAGCTACATTCACAAACCTTATACAGTCGATAGCTTGGTATATGATGTGCGCGACGACAGCATAAGCCATCATATTTTGTCCGATAAAGAAAATTCACTGATAAAAAAGGGAGAGAACTACAACCTTGAAGTACTACAAACCGAACGCTTGCGCATCGATGCTTTATTAAAAGACAAAGGATATTTCTATTTTAATCCTGACTATCTGCTTTTCAAAGCCGATACTTCGTCAATAAAACACAGCATTTCGTTCAGGCTTACGCTGAAAGATAGCATTCCTGAAAATGCGCTGATCGCCTATAAAATCGGAAATGTATCTATCGATCAGAACTATTCGCTGAACGAAAGAAGAACTGCAAGGGCGAATGACACCATAATGATTGGTGACAACATTTTTATTGGCAACGAAAGAGATATGAAAATAAAACCGGAAGTGATTTTAAAATCGGTTTATCTTCGAAAAAACGAAACCTATTCGCGTCAAAATCATGCCATTACCCTGAACCGTTTGATGTCGATTGGCAATTTTAAATTTGTTCAGGTGAAATTTGATGAGAGCGCCAATAACGCACCGGGTTTGTTGGATGTGACTGCACTAATGACGCCCATGTCGAAGTACACCTTCAGGGCCGAACTGGATCTTGTTACAAAATCGAACAAATATTCGGGACCTCAGCTAAACCTGAGCGTACTGAACAGGAATACTTTTAAAGGCGCCGAACTATTGAGTTTAAACATGGCCGGCACGTTCGAAGCTCAATTGACACGAATGGCGGAGAATTTATTTTCCTACTCCTGGAATCCCGACATCGAACTCACCTTTCCACGTTTCATTGTGCCGTTTAA
The DNA here is from genome assembly GCA_034926015.1 of Paludibacter sp. Taxonomy (GTDB): domain Bacteria; phylum Bacteroidota; class Bacteroidia; order Bacteroidales; family Paludibacteraceae; genus Paludibacter. Next base: position 5,857 of record JAYFRI010000103.1, read on the forward strand.
ACTGAAACCAACCAACAGTCTGTATGTCCCCAAGACCCGTTTTGTACTTTCGTACAACTATATGAACAGAGTCAACTACTTCGACATGAATACTTTTAAGTTCGGGTATGGTTTTAAGTGGAAAAACAACGTGAAAAACGAACATGAATTTAATCCGGTCAATATCAGCTACACTTCTATAGGGAACCGATCCGCTCAGTTCGACTCACTCATGCTTTCAAACCCGTTATTGGAAAAAAGTTACGAAGAACAGTTCATTGCCGGCGCCAATTATTCATTTACGTACAACGAGCAACTTATCCCCGGAAAAAGAATACAATATTATATCAATTTAAATGTAGAAACAGCAGGGAATGCACTTTCGTTGGCCAGATTAATAGGTGGCGCTAAAGCATCCCCCGAACAACCCTTAAAAGTAATCGGGTCGGTATATTCACAATATGCCAAATTAAGTGTCGATGGTCGTGCTACATTGAATTTAAGCGATAAGGACAAATTAGCGTTCCGTGCTTTTGCCGGCGTGGCACGATCCTACGGAAACTCATATGTACTGCCCTATAGCAAACAGTTTTTCAGTGGTGGTCCTAACAGTATTCGTGCTTTTCAAATCAATTCTCTCGGCCCTGGTACTTATCACCAACAAAACATCAACAGATATTTACAATCTGGTGGTGATATAAAGCTGGAAGCCAATGCCGAATACAGGTTTAATATCTATAAGTATTTCAAAGGCGCTTTGTTTATGGATGCCGGAAATGTTTGGCTGCAAAAATCAAATCCATCCGATATAGGTACTCCTTTCCGGTTTTCAGGCTTTATGAACGAATTGGCAGTGGGTGCCGGAGCTGGTTTAAGGGTTGATGTTTCGTTTTTCGTATTGCGTTTCGATCTGGCAATTCCCCTGCGCAAACCCTGGCTCACCAATCAACGCTGGGTGACAAATGAAATCGACTTTACCGACGCCACCTGGCGACGCGAAAACCTTATGCTGAATATCGCCATTGGTTATCCGTTTTAACTGATAAAGGAAACACAAATCAGAACAATAAAAAATAATATCTCCCTCAAAATTATTGAACCAAAACAAACTTTCATATCCATTAAATCGGTTTTTACAAATATCCATCTGATGCTCACAACAATTGAATTTAATTGTTGTGATTCATCGTATCCCGATGGTTAGAATACTTTCTTTTTTCCATTAAAAGGTCAACCATTGATGGCAAAGAACAAAGACAAAAGAACAGTGAGCGTAGATCATCAATCTCCATAGCTTTTTGACATTAGGCCCTTGACATTATAACCCCTGACCTTTGACAATATAAAACAGCAATAAAAAAATTTAAAATTATTATACGTCAATCAAATAGCTTAAGAATAAACACTATCTTTGCACTCAAATGAACGCAGCAAAAAAAACATTCAACCATTTCACCTTTCTGTTGGTGATTGTTTCATTCTATTGTGTTACTGTGTTCACTTTCGCACACACCCAACAAACACACAAACAAGAACTTACAACAACCGAAAGTACAACTACATTTCAAGGATTTTCTGAGTCGGATTTTTTGGAAGATATCCAGATGACCAAAAAAGAACTCACAATTAATTGTATTTTCAATTATCAAACCAACATAGGATTTAACAAACACCTTTATATCCCTTTACAACACTCCGCTTCCATTTGGCAACCGCCCAGATTGAATTAATTTACTTATTTTAAACACAATAAGACCATTTCATATGGTTTTGTAAAGCAAACTGCTACGGATGAGACCAATTATTTTTGCGTGAAAAAGCAAAATAATCGGACACAGGCGTCAGTATTTACATAAATAGTTATGGGAGACAAAGTTTATTTGTCTGATGATTACAACAAACAAATCATCACTCAACTTTATTTCTTTGTAGCTGTTTATTCTGTTTTGAAGAACAGAATATCGG
>JAYFRI010000322.1:0-5607 GCA_034926015.1 Paludibacter sp.
GTATCTGGACAGATAAACTTATACGCCGGGCTATTGTATGGTTGTGTAACGAAACGGGTAAACCCATTCTTAAACTGACGAATAAAGATTACAATCAGCATGGTTTGGACGAACTGCTTGCACAATACGGATCGGCTTACAATGTGAATATCCGCATATTCAACGACCTGCAACGCACCATTACCGGCTGGCCGGGTGGAAAACCCAATGCCGACGATAGCAATCGTCCGGAACGGGCAAAACCTTATCCCAAGCGTGTGTTGGTATTTAGCCCGCACCCCGACGATGATGTAATATCGATGGGTGGAACTTTGCAGCGACTTGTAGATCAGAATCACGAAGTACACGTTGCTTATCAAACTTCGGGAAATATTGCCGTAGGCGATGACGAAGTAATACGATACGTGTCATTAATGCGAAATGTGCTGGATAGATTTGACGCTAAAAATGATGAAATAAAAGAAAAATACACAGAGATTCTTCACTTTTTGAAAGAAACAAAACAAATAGGTGATTCTGACACCAAGGATGTTCTTTACATTAAAGCCCAAATCAGACGGGAAGAAGCTCGCTCTGCTTGTCGGTTCATGGGTGTAAAACCTGAAAATGTCCATTTTCTGGATCTTCCATTTTATGAAACGGGTAAGGTTCAAAAAGGAAAACTATCGGATGCCGACATCATTAAAGTAATAGCTTTGTTGGATGAAGTTCAACCGCATCAAATCTTTGTAGCGGGTGATTTAGCGGATCCTCACGGAACGCACAAAGTGTGTTTAGATGCGGCACTGGCTGCCATTCACGAACTGAAAGCTACTGAATGGATGAAAGAGTGCTGTATATGGATGTATCGTGGTGCATGGGCCGAATGGGAAATTGACCACATCGAAATGGCAGTGCCTATCAGCCCCGAACAACTCAGAAAGAAACGAAACTCCATTCTGAAACACCAGTCGCAAATGGAAAGTGCACCTTTCTTGGGAAATGATGAACGCCTTTTCTGGCAACGTGCCGAAGAACGAAATCAGGCAACAGCCAATTTGTACAACAAGTTAGGACTTGCCTCTTACGAAGCTATTGAAGCTTTTGTAGAGTATAAAGTTATTTGACAAGATTAAAATTAAGACAAAAGTATGGCCTCTGAGCTTTACTCTAAAAACTCAAAAATGAAACCAACACTATTTATTTTAGCTGCCGGAATGGGCAGTCGTTACGGAGGACTTAAACAACTGGATGGCCTGGGTCCAAATGGTGAAACAATCATGGATTATTCTATTTATGATGCCATAAGAGCAGGCTTTGGAAAAGTAGTATTTGTCATTCGTGAGTATTTCGCAAAGGATTTTGAAGAAAAAATTATTTCTAAATACAAAGGTTTAATAGATACAGACGTAGTATTTCAGGAATTGAATATAGTTCCTGAAGGTTGTAACTATAATCAGCAACGGGAAAAACCATGGGGTACAAACCATGCAGTACTAATGGGTGCAAAGGTGATTCATGAACCTTTTGCAGTTATAAATGCCGATGATTTTTATGGGAAAGAGTCATTCTACGTTTTGGCCGATTTTCTGAAAAATGCTACAGGAAATTCAAACCAATACTGTATGGTCGGTTATCGACTGGGAAATACTTTATCCGAAAGTGGTTCGGTAAGTCGCGGTGTGTGCGTTGTTGATCTGGAAGGCTACTTGCAAAATGTAGTGGAACGGACACATATCGAGGAAAAGGAAGGCGAAATTATTTATCTCGATGAAGCCGGGAATGAAGTTCCGGTTGCAGCGACCACTCCTGTTTCGATGAATATGTGGGGCTTTACTCCCGATTATTTCGATTACTCTTTAGAGTTCTTCAAAGAATTTTTAGCAGAAAATGGACAGGGGTTGAAATCGGAATTTTATATTCCCTTAGCAGTAAACAACCTGATAGTGGAAGGGAAAGTCTCTTGCAAGGTACTGGACACCCATTCGAAATGGTTTGGAGTAACTTATTCTGAAGATCGCCCACAAACAGTATCGGAGATACGAAAATTAGTTGAACAGGGAGTATATCCCGAAAAATTATTTTGATTTATGGCAAAGATATTAGTAACCGGCGGTACCGGATATATAGGTTCACATACCGTTGTAGAATTGCAAAATGCGGGATTCGAAGTTTTTATAGTTGATAATTTGTCGAATTCTGAAGCAAAGGTAGTAGATAGAATTGAAAAGATAACCGGTAGAAGACCTTCGTTTAAAAATACTGACTGTGTTGAATATAAATCACTTGAAGCCATTTTTGAAGAAAACAACGGTTTTGATGCCATTATCAATTTTGCGGCTAGTAAGGCGGTGGGCGAGTCGGTTGAAAAACCATTGATGTATTACGAAAATAACCTGATGATTTTAATCAATCTGCTGAAGTTGATGTTAAAGTACAACTCAAATAATCTGGTTTTTTCGTCTTCCTGCACCGTTTACGGTCAGCCTGAAATTCTTCCGGTAACCGAGTCTGCACCTATCCAGCCGGCTTTGTCGCCCTACGGCAATACGAAGCAAATTTGTGAAGAGATAATTTGCGATACCTTATATGCAAATCCGGGCTTAAACTCGGTCATCCTGCGTTACTTTAATCCGGTCGGGGCTCACGCTTCGGCTGAGATTGGCGAATTACCCAATGGAATCCCCAATAATCTGCTGCCATTTGTAACGCAAACAGCCATGGGAAAACGTGCAAAACTACGTGTGTTTGGTAACGACTACAATACACCCGATGGCTCCTGCATTCGCGATTATATCAATGTGGTTGACCTGGCCAAAGCACATGTTATTGCCGTACAGCGCATGCTGGAGAACAAGAGTAAAACTCAGGTGGAGACTTTTAATCTGGGAACCGGCAGAGGTTTATCAGTGTTGGAAATAATTTGTGAGTTCGAAAAAGTAAATGGAGTGAAGGTTCCCTACGAAATTGTGGGTCGCCGCGAAGGAGACATCGAACAAGTGTGGGCTGATCCTGCCTTCGCCAATACCGAACTGGGCTGGAAGGCAGAAGCAAGCATTGCTGAAACACTTCGTACAGCCTGGGCGTGGGAGCAAAAACTGAATCAATCATCCGTAAAATAAACATAAATGACATTAATAAAATCAATATCAGGAATCAGAGGGACAATAGGCGGAAAACCTGCAGAAGGATTGAGCCCTGTGGATGTAGTAAAATTTACAGCTTCGTATGCTAAATTCATCCGTTCAAAAACAGATAAGAAAACCATTGTAGTGGGTCGTGATGCCCGTATCTCGGGCGAAATGGTGAAAAATATCGTATGTGGTACGTTGATGTCAATGGGTTTCGATGTAATTAATATCGGATTAGCCACCACACCGGGTACCGAAATGGCAGTGACAATGTCGGGCTCTGCAGGAGGGATTATCCTTACTGCCAGCCACAATCCCAAACAATGGAATGCCTTGAAACTGTTGAATGATAAAGGCGAATTTCTGAACGCCGCTGAAGGTGAAGAGATTCTGAGAATTGCCGACTGTGACGATTTTTCATTCGTCGATGTTGATTCAATTGGGCACGAAATTTTTGACGATACATTTCTTCAAAAGCATATCTATGCTGTTTTGGCACTTAAATTAGTCGACAAACAGGCTATTCAGGCTGCCAACTTTTCGGTAGCAATTGATTGTGTAAATTCTGTTGGCGGTATTGCAATTCCGGCACTGCTTGAACAGCTGGGAGTGAAAACAATTCATAAACTCTATTGCGATCCCAACGGACAATTTCCACATAATCCCGAACCACTCCCTGAACATTTAACAGACATTTCCAATCTTATTCAGCAAGTAAAAGCAGATGTCGGCTTTGTTGTCGATCCGGATGTCGACCGGTTGGCGATTATCTGCGAAAACGGTGCTATGTTTGGCGAAGAATATACATTGGTGTCGATAGCTGACTACATTTTATCGCAAACACCGGGAAATACAGTGTCAAACCTGAGCTCAACCAGAGCTTTACGGGATATTACCCAAAAGCACGGTCAGCAGTACATGGTTTCTGCTGTAGGCGAAGTAAATGTGGTGGAAAAAATGAAAGCTGTAGGAGCTGTTATCGGAGGCGAAGGTAACGGAGGAATTATTTATCCTGAAATACATTACGGACGCGATGCACTGGTGGGTATTGCCTTATTCCTGACACAATTGGCAAAATCAAAACTCAAAGTAAGTGACTTGCGTGCCTCTTATCCATCGTATTCTATTTCTAAAAATAAAATAGAACTATCACCTTCGGTAGATATGAAGAAACTGTTAAGTGAAGTGGCTGAATACTATAATATGTTTGATGTAAACACAATCGATGGAGTGAAAATTGACTTTCCGGATAAATGGATTCATTTACGAAAATCAAACACCGAACCGATTATTCGCATTTACGCCGAAGCACAAACCATGCAGGAGGCTGATGCACTTATTGCTGAAATGCACTTATTGGAAAAAGCTAAAATCGGAAATTAAAATGAAAACACTAAACGTACATCACTTCACAGATTCAACCCCGAAATCTATAGATGAGATTTCAGGGTATATGAATAAGCATTTGATATGTGAATACATCGATATGCTTAACTGGCCGATTGAATTCCCTTATAAACCTACCTGCAGGTTTAAAATAGCATGTACCAATACAAAATTTTATATTCGTTATTGCATTGCAGAAAAGAACGTTAAAGCTTCGTTCACATCGGACATGGATACTGTTTGGGAGGATAGCTGTGTGGAATTCTTCTGTAAAATACCCGGACAGGATTTCTATTACAACTTTGAATTTAATTGCATAGGTACTTGTTTAGCAACAAAACGAAAAGGCAGGGAAGAAAATATAATTCCATTTAACACGGAACAGTTGAAGCAGATTGAACGATTTTCCAGTTTGGGAACTCAATCTTTTGAAGAAAAATCAGGCTATTTTGAGTGGAGTTTAACTGTAGCCATCCCGTTTGAATTAATTGGATTTAAGCCAGATAAGAATCATATTCTTGAAGCCAATTTCTATAAATGTGGAGATAAAACATCGATTCCACACTACCTGAGTTGGAGTTTAATTCAATCTGAAAAACCGGACTTTCATCTGCCGGAGTTTTTTGGAGCGATCAATTTTTTGTAGCAGATATTTATCAACTTCAAATCGAAGAATACACTTTTTATATATCCGGTAAATTGAGTTCTTTATTACTCGATTAGTTTTTTTAAGGTGAGAAAGAATGTTAGCATTCAGCAATGAATCAGACATTCTTTCTTTTTTTCAAGTATAACACAATTTTCTCAATCAATATAAATAAACTTTTTTATAAACAAACTCTGCAGAGACCCGAACAATCAATTACAAATAATCGACGTAGAAGAAACGAACATTATACAGAAAGCTCAAAAAACTTTTACATGCATAAAAAACAAAATGGATGAACTCAAAGCCTTTGTATTAAATCATCCATTTACCGACGAAAAAGAGGACATACTATTCTTTAAGGAAACATAATCAGGGATACTAATCGTTTTCTTCAATAACAGGCAATTTAGTTACCCTAAATTCTCTATTTTTGAGAATATATTCGAAAATAAAAAAAATCCC
>JAYFRI010000364.1:0-2690 GCA_034926015.1 Paludibacter sp.
CTGCATCAAATAGTTTAGCCACAGTATCAAGTCCTTCCGCTCTTGCTTTTTCAGCAAAAGCTGCGTACTTGGCACTGGCAGTTGTTTCTCCTTTGATTCCTGCTTTCAAATTCTCAATTGTCTTAACCGGTTTCGGTGCACTGCAACCTGCCAAAACAATCAGGCTTACGAATGCAAATAAAAATAGTTTTTTCATTTTTTGTAAACTTTAAAGGTTGAATAATTAATATATAGTGATTAAAGAGGCATCATATAATTATAAACAAGTGTTCCTCCAAAGAACCCGGTCGCACTTACCGATATTGCAGCTAAAGCATAAAACACAAAAGCAAGACCCTTTACCGCTTTGGGTTCTTGTTTTTTAACAAGCATGTAAGTCCGTAATGCTACAGTCAGAAGTGATATTACTACAGTCATAGTAGCCAACAATTCATGTGTTTCTCTCATTTGTCCGGCAGCACCTTCCATATCGGAAGTGAAAAGATCGCCGGATAACCAGGTTACACAGGCGGCAAGGGTACCAACTACCAAAAGATAGTAACCCATTTTAGTCAAACAAATTTCTTTTTTAAATAATAAGAATGCAAATTCGGCAAGAAATCCTATAGCAATTAAAGCGATAGGAAAGTGAACCAACATAGGGTGCAAATGGCTTGTTGAAAACATAATTTTATAGTTTTAAAGGGTTATGAAAATTAATGACATAATTCAGAAAACACAAAACATGATACAGGGCACAAATATATGTTTATTTTTTCTATAAAAGCATAAATAGTTCTATTTATTTTCAAAAATTTTGCTAAGAAATCGAGACTCCTATCAAATTACCAATTCCATAGGTGATGGCAGCAGCTATCAAACCAAATAATACCATTCGAAAGCCGGAATACCAAAGGTTTTTACCGGTAAACAACGTTATAGACGCGCCAATCAAAAACAGTCCGAACGTACTTGTAATCACACTTAAAATTATAGCGTGAAATCCTGAAAGGAAAATAAACGGAAGTAAGGGAATGAGTCCACCAATTGTAAATAAAAAGAACGAATACAAGGCAGCTTCAATAGCCGAACCCTCCAGTTCATCTACATTGATGCCTAGTTCTTCCTTGACAAGAACCTTATGTGCATGCGTTTTATCTTTCATAATTTCGGAAGCCATGTTATTCGCCTGATCTTCCGGGATTCCCTTAGCCATATAGATAAGTGCCAACTCTTTCTCTTCACCTTCAGGATTGATTTCGATTTCTTCCATTTCGATGGCCATTTGATTCTCGTAGAGTTCCTGCGAACTTTTTACGGAAATCCATTCACCCAGAGCCATCGATAAAGCACCGGCCAGTAATCCGGCAATTCCGGCCAACATCACACTGTGGTTTCCTCCTGTTGCACCCGCAACGCCCATCACCAAACTAAAAACGGACAATAATCCATCATTTCCACCCAATACAGCAGCACGAATGGCATTTCCACCGACCGAACGGTGGCGTGTTTCGAATTTTGCATGCTGAGCTCCTGTGATATTTTTGTCATTTTCCAGTATCGACCATAGAATTTTCACATGGTTAGTTTCTGCACCGGTAATTTCCAGTTTATTCTTTTCCTTCGTCTTAATAATAGCATTCGAAAGACTTTTTTCGGTATCCATTAATGCACCTAACACGTAATCGTAGCTAAATATTTTACCTATCAGATTAAGTGTAATTGCCCTCCACGAAGGTTTAATCAGGTTTTCAACAGGAATATTTGCTTTACGCGCAAAAGCTTCGGCGTGGCCTTGTTCTATTTCGCTCATTTGGCGAAAAATATTGGCTACTGCTGTATCCGGTTCATTTTCGGCTAATCGACGGTATAAATAACAGGCATCGATTTCTGTTTGAACACTCTTATTTTTCATAAATATTTTTTTGTTTGTAAAAGTAGAAAAAATAATTGATACAATATTAAAAAACGGATCCCGAAATGAATCCGGAACCCGTTGTATATTATGCCAGAGAAGAAACCTCTTTAAAACGCGAAAGGTAGTCACGCCTGACTACCAATCTTTGTTAACCTTAAATCTAATACTATGAAAAAATCACGATGCAAAGATAAGGGGTAATTTTTACATCTCCAAGAGTTTTCCAAATAAAATGCATAGATTATATGTTATATAACATATATTGCTTCTTTTTTGGTGTGTGTTAACACAAGAAATAAGCATTTAAACAAATTTTTCAACAAAAAGCACTTCAAACTCAAATCAGCAATCAAATCTTTTTGATGATTGTAATCAGAAAGAAGAAGTTTCGTATACAATGTGAAAGTCGTAGATCGTAGTTTGGGAAAATTCTACTGAAATATCAGTTGATAATGCAACCCCTATAAAAGACGAAAGGTAGTGAACCATCACGGCCGACTACCAATCTTTTTGTTAACCTTAAATCTAATACTATGAAAAAATCACGATGCAAAGATACGGCACATTTTAATTCCATGCAATAGTTTTCGGAATATTTTACTCTAAAAATGTGTTTTATAACATTATTTTAGTGTTTTGACTCATTTTCTTTCATAAAACCGGCGTTTTTGGACTTAGTTAACATCCCAAATCCATAAGTTCAGGCAGATGAGTTCTTAAAATCCTATCGATTTCAGTCCTAATCCGGCTTTTTCATCCAAACCAAACATCAGATTCATATTCTGAACGGCTT
>JAYFRI010000018.1:0-5183 GCA_034926015.1 Paludibacter sp.
TCAACAACTACGCTACCCTCATGCATGCTTTCGGTTATTCGAAAGAAGATGTGGAAAGGCTTATCCTTCCTATGTCGAACGATGGGTACGAACCTACATCGTCGATGGGAAATGATGTGGTATTACCTTTGTTTTCGGACAAACCGCAACGATTGTTCAATTACTTCCGACAGCAGTTTGCTCAGGTTACCAATCCACCCATCGATCCGATTCGCGAAGAATTAGTAATGTCATTAACCGGTTACATCGGTTCGGTACATCAAAACCTGCTTGAAGCAGCACCTGAAATTTGTAAAATGGTTAAACTGAAAAGTCCGGTACTGACGAATTCTCAGTTCGATATTCTGAGCAACTTACAGTATAAAGGATTTTCAACCATCTCATTACCAATGCTTTTCGACCCTAAAAAAGGAACAAAAGGTTTGGAATCTGCTATTCAGGAGCTTTGTCTTTCGGTGGAGAAAGCAGTGGACGATGGTAAAAATTACATAGTGCTCAGCGATCGTGGCGTTGATGCTACTCATGCTCCTATTCCTTCGCTATTAGCGGTTTCGGCCGTTCATCTCTATCTTGTTCAGAAACGAAAAAGAATGCAAATCGACATCGTTGTTGAGTCGGCAGAACCACGTGAAGTTATGCATTTTGCTCTTTTATTTGGCTTTGGAGCCAATGCCGTAAATCCCTACATGATTTTTGCAATTATCAACGAAAAAATCAAATCGGGCGATATCAACATGGATTTGGATACTGCAAAAAAACATTACATAAAAGCCGTCAACAAAGGATTACTTAAGGTGCTTTCCAAAATGGGTAATTCAACGCTGCGCAGTTATCGTGGCGCCCACATTTTCGAAGCCATTGGTATTTCGTCCCAGTTTTTGGATAAATATTTCAAGGGTATTTCATCGGGTATTGGGGGCATCGACATTGAAGATGTTGCCAACGAAGTTATACAACCCCACAAAGAAGCATTTTTCCCGGAAGAAGGAACTGACCCAACACAACTGTATAACCTGGGAGTTTACAATTATCGTGTTGATGGAGTGGAGCATGCATGGAATCCTGAAACAATTGCGCGTTTGCAAATTGCAACAAAAACAAACGATTATCAAAAATACAAGGATTATGTAAAAGCTGTAGACGAAAAAGCTGCTCCTATTTTCATTCGTGACTTCATTGAATACAAACGTAATCCAATCGACATCAACGAAGTAGAGCCCGTAGAAAATATAATGAAGCGTTTTGTTACAGGTGCCATGTCCTACGGTTCTATCAGTCGCGAAGCGCACGAAGCGATGGCAATGGCAATGAACATAATAGGCGGAAGAAGCAATACGGGAGAAGGAGGAGAAGATCCGGAACGCTACAAAAAAAGAGAAGATGGATTAAGTACACGAAGTGCCATCAAACAAGTGGCTTCCGGTCGCTTTGGTGTGACAGCCGAATACCTTGTTAATGCCGACGAAATTCAGATTAAAATTGCACAAGGAGCAAAACCAGGTGAAGGAGGACAGCTTCCGGGGCATAAAGTTGATAAAATCATTGCCAAAACCCGTCACTCTATCCCGGGTATTTCATTGATTTCACCTCCACCTCATCACGATATTTATTCCATTGAGGACCTGGCTCAGTTGATCTTCGATCTTAAAAACATCAATCCAACTGCAGTGATCAGCGTAAAGCTGGTTTCAGAAACCGGAGTCGGAACCATTGCAGCAGGCGTGGCAAAAGCCAAAGCTGATTTAATACTGATTAGTGGTGCCGAAGGTGGAACGGGAGCAAGCCCTTCCAGCTCAATAAAGCATGCCGGACTTCCACTGGAAATTGGACTTGCCGAAACACAACAAACACTTGTGTTGAACAACCTGCGTGGACAAATAAAGTTACAGGCCGATGGTCAGCTTAAAACCGGCCGCGACATTGTAATCTCGGCCATGCTTGGCGCCGAGGAATATGGATTTGCAACCAGCGCTTTGTTAATCCTTGGATGCGTAATGATGCGTAAATGCCATCTGAATACCTGCCCTGTGGGTGTAGCGACTCAGGATGAAGTATTGCGCAAGCATTTTACAGGGAAACATGAATACCTTGTGAATTTCTTCCATTTCATTGCTCAGGATGTACGCGAGCATCTTGCACAACTCGGTTATCGACACCTCGATGACATTATCGGGCACACTGAACTACTGGAACGCAAAACAATTGAAGGAAATCCTAAATTCAAAAAAGTTGATTTATCAAAAATTCTTTTCGTTCCGGCTCAAAATGCAAATGTTGCTTTGCGTCATGTAAAGAATCAGGATCATAAAATTGAGAAAGTGCTCGATCGCGAACTGATAAAAAAATCATTGCCTGCGCTTGATTTATGCATGCCTGTGGAAATGAAATACAATATAAAAAATACGAACCGTACTGTTGGCGCTATGCTTTCGGGCGAAATTGCTAAACGTTATGGACAGACAGGTTTGCCTGTTGATACGATTAAAGTCTATTTCAATGGTTCAGCCGGTCAGAGCTTCGGCGCTTTCCTTAGCAAAGGTATATTTTTTGAATTAACAGGTGAGGCCAACGATTATGTAGGCAAAGGTCTTTCTGGAGGTAAAATCATTGTAAAAACGCCGAAAGAAAGCACTTTTAAACCTGAAAAAAATATTATTGCAGGAAACACAATTCTTTACGGAGCAACTTCTGGAGAGATGTATATCAACGGTGTTGTTGGCGAACGCTTCTGTGTTCGTAATTCCGGTGCTACAGCTGTAGTAGAAGGCGCCGGCGATCATTGCTGCGAATACATGACCGGAGGACGCACCGTGGTGCTCGGAAAAACAGGACGTAACTTCGCTGCCGGAATGAGTGGCGGTGTGGCCTATGTATTGGACGAATCGGGCGATTTTGATTTCTTTTGTAACATGGAAATGGTGGAATTATCGTTGATTGAAGACAGTCACGACAGCAAAGAACTGAAAGGATTGATCGAAAATCACTACAAGTACACCAATAGCGAACGTGCTAAGCAAATTCTCGACAACTGGAAAATCTATGTCGACAAGTTTATAAAAGTTGTTCCTATTGAATACAAAAAAGTATTGCAGGAAGAAAAAATGGAAGCTATCAACAAAAAAATTGCACAGGTTGAACGTGATTATTAACATTCTCCCAACAGCAAAAAAGCAAGTATCGTTGATTGTATATACATCAATTCTTCTGACAAACAAAACAATAAAATTAGTATAAAAAGAATACAAACAATTAATATGCTGACCAAAGAGCTTCCCCGCTCAGGGGCACTTAGAGGCACTAAATTATAATATGGGAAATCCGAAAGCATTTATAACAATAGCCCGTAAAGAAGCAGGATACCGACCTGTAAGCGAACGCATTTACGATTTTGGCGAAGTCGAACAGACATTAAATCGCGAGGACCGCAAGCTACAAGCCTCGCGCTGTATGGATTGTGGTATACCATTTTGCCATTGGGCATGTCCGTTGGGCAACAAGATGCCCGAATGGCAGGATTTGATTTACAAAGGGAAATGGAAAGAAGGTGTTGAATCTTTACACGAAACAAATAATTTTCCTGATTTTACAGGGCGTATTTGTCCGGCTCCCTGCGAAAAATCATGCGTACTGGCCTTACACGAAGCACCTGTCACCATTCGCGAAAACGAAGCGGCCGTGACCGAAGTTGCTTTTACCGAAGGTATGATTGTGGCACATCCACCTAAAACACGTACAAGTAAAAAAGTAGCCGTTATAGGCTCGGGACCTGCCGGACTGGCAGCAGCCCAGCAACTGAACCGTAAAGGTCACAATGTAACCATCTTCGAAAAGGACAACAGCCTCGGAGGCCTGTTGCGTTATGGTATTCCAAACTTTAAACTAAACAAAAACATTATCGATCGTCGATTAAATCAGCTACTCGAAGAAGGTATTGAATTCAAGCCCAATTGCGAAGTTGGCAAAGACATTTCAGGAGAAGAAATCATGAAGGGATTTGATGCTGTTTGCATTGCCATCGGAGCAGGCCATCCTCGCGACATTCAGCCCGAAGGGCGTGACCTGAAAGGAATACATTTCGCCATGGAATTTTTGAGTCAGCAGAATCAGTTGATTATGGGCGAAAACGTTCCGGCCGATAAAATAATAAATGCCAAAAACACACATGGACTGGTAATTGGTGGTGGAGATACCGGTTCCGACTGCGTAGGAACATCCATTCGTCAGGGAGCTGTAAAAGTAACTCAGATTGAAATACTCCCCCAACCTCCGGTAGGCAAAAATCCCGACACACCGTGGCCATATTATCCTACAATTCTGAAAACGTCAAGTTCGCACATGGAAGGTTGTACCCGCAAATGGAGTCTGAATACCAAACAATTTATTGGTAAAAACGGAAAAGTCAGCGAAGTTCTTGTGGAAGAAGTAGAATGGAACAAAGACGAAAACGGACGCTTCAGCATGCAACCGACAGGGAAAACAGAAACGATTAAAGCAGATCTTGTATTTTTGGCCCTTGGATTTGTACATCCGGTACAGGAAGGTCTGCTTACAGAACTGGGTGTTAAATTCGACGCACGTGGCAACGTTGCTGTCGATGCACAAAGCAAAAGTTCGGTTGCAAAAGTTTTTGCTACCGGCGATGCTGCTATCGGTGCAAGTCTTGTAGTGCGCGCCATAGCACTGGGTCGTAAAGTTGCCGAAGACATTCATAAATCTTTATAAAAAACACTCGAAAATAAATATTATGTGTGGAATAGTATGCTCATTTAACATAAAACAACCTGCTCAAGACTTACGTCCCCAGGTACTAAAAATGTCCAAGAAAATTCGTCATCGCGGGCCTGATTGGTCCGGAATTTTTTCGAACGAAAAGGCCATTCTCGCTCACGAGCGCTTGTCTATCGTGGATCCGGAATCTGGAAAACAACCTTTATTCAGCAAAGACGGAAAACTCGTACTGGCTGTCAATGGTGAAATTTACAATCATCAGGAAATACGGAAACAATTCGAAGGAAAATATGAATTTCTTACAAAATCCGATTGTGAAGTCATCCTCGCTCTTTATCGCGAAAAAGGGGCTGATTTTCTTGAAGATCTGAACGGCATTTTTGCATTTGCTCTTTACGATATCGAAAATGATATTTTCCTGATTGGTCGTGATCATATCGGCATCATTCCACTCT
>JAYFRI010000101.1:0-8792 GCA_034926015.1 Paludibacter sp.
TAACAATTTCAGAACATGCTAACTTAGTAAAAGTATTCAATACTACTGGTCAGTTAGTAAAAGAATTATACAACACTACTACCATTAATGTATCAGATTTACAAGGTATTTATATCATGAATATTGAAACAGTTAACGGCAATGCAACAAGACGTATTAGTGTTAAATAAATTATGATCATCCATATGTAATTCTATGTCTCCTGAACATTTGTTTAGGAGGCATAATAAAACAAACAAACTAATAACCCTTATAATTAATAAAGTGAAAAGAGCAGTTGCATTAGATATGTTACGCGGGATATCCATTTTTGGGATGGTTCTATCGGGTAGTATTCCATTCGGAGTCTTGCCCGCATGGATGTATCATGCTCAGACACCACCTCCTACTCACGCTTTCAATCCTACAATTCCTGGAATCACTTGGGTCGATTTAGTCCTTCCCATTTTTATTTTCTGTATGGGTGCTGCTATCCCATTGGCTATCAACAGAAAAATTGAATCCGGCGAAAGTAAGTTCAAACTTGGTTTGGGTATTGCTGAACGTTACGCTATGCTTGTTTTCTTTGCTGTTTTTATTGCTCATATTCAATCCTATGCCATAGGAACAGGATTTTTAAATTTCAACTTGGGCAGCTACGAGATAAAAGGCTATGATCTAAGTATTATCAGTATACTCGGATTTGCTATACTTTTTTCCATCTATGTGGTCATAAAAGACACAAAAAAGAAGCACATTGTCAGAATAATAGGCTGGACTGCAGCTGTTGCTCTCCTAACAGGTTTACAATTAATTTACAACTTTGAATTTTCATTACAACGCCGAAATATTATCATTTTGTTATTGGCTAATGTTTATCTCTTTGGTACACTTACATGGCTATTGACAAGGAAAAATACTACAAATCGTTGGATTGCTTTTATTGTTTGGGGAGCCATTCAAATAAGCTGTAAATACACACAATTCGATCAGGTGTTGAATGAAAATTCCGCTATTTCTTGGATTTTCCTCTTTAGAATGACACATTATATGTTGTTGCTCATTCCCGCAACGATGATAGGCGACATTTTATATAGACGCTTGAATAGCAATTTGAACGAAGCTAAATTATCTTATCCTAAATGGGAATCATTATTTTTTGGAACGTTAGCTTTGGTTGGAATTTGGATTTTAGTTGCCCTTTACAATCGTTGGCTTCCTGCATTGTACGTAACAATTCCTGTTATTTTGATTACAGCTTTTATTTTTGTTAAGAAAAAATTACCAACTTATCTGAGTAGTTTCAATATTGCGGCTTTAATACTCATCTTAGGTTTGATATTGGAACCTGTGGAGGGGGGAATAAAGAAAGATCCTGTAACGGCATCATATCTTTTAATTTGCGGAAGCATCAGTATTTTTTGGTTGTTTTGGTTTGAAAGCATTTGTAGGCAACATACAGATAGTTATCCAGTAAAATTATTTTCGGGTGCAGGCAGTAACCCACTCATGGCTTATGTTGCTACTACCTGGTTAGTAATTCCTGCCATGCAAGTTACATTCGCATTTATTCCTTATAACTGGTTCTATCCTATAGGCTATCATTGGTTAGGTGTTTTTCGAGCCACTGTGTTAGTGTGGGCAGTAATGAGTTTGGTGGCTTGGGCTGGTAAAAAGAAGATTTACTGGAAAGCATAATTTTTAGAGATAAATTGAATCACTATTATGAATAGAAAAATTTTATATATAATCACAGCTTGCTTGTTAGTATTGTCGTGCGAAAGCAAAACAAAGGAATATGAGTTTCCTGATGCTAAACCAGTGGAAAAACCTGTGATTAGTAATTATCCTGTTGGATTGACTGTGGATACACTCAAAATTAACTTAGGAAGTAACCAAACAGCTTTTGTGGTTGTGGCAACAGTTGATTTTTCAAAAAATAACAAGCTTCGTTTTGTGCCTACTCATTCTTCAATAGCAAAAAAACCATCGGCATACTTGAAGGATATGACCGACAATACACAAAAAGTACATATTGTAACAAACGGTGGCTTTTTTTGGCAAGGAGCTTCTTTAAGTCTTTTAGTATCGAATAATGTTGTGAAAAGCATAGAAAACCAAACAGTAACTCGTGATGGGAAAACAGTTTATCCTGTTCGTGCATCCTTTGGTCAAATGGTCGATGGAACATTCAAAACCTCATGGATTTACTGTGTTACCGATGATGGCAATAAGCCATACGCATTTCCATCGGCTCTTGACAATAATGAACAAACTAAAACCTATATGACTACAGCACCAACCAGTAAAACTACTGGAGCCCTAAAGTGGACGGCAGTAAATTCAATTGGTGGTGGTCCGATGTTGATTAAAGATAGTATCAATGTTGCAGTAGATAACTATTGGAAAGAAGTTTTTGATGGCGGTGGTATTGCAGGAACGAGCCGTCAACCACGCACAGCCATTGGAGCTACTAAAAATGGAAAACTTATTCTGATGGTAGTTGATGGTCGTACAATGAATGGAAGTGCAGGTATGACTTTATCTGAAATGGCTAATTTAATGTTGAACCTAGGAGTAGTGCAAGCTATAAACCTCGATGGAGGCGGTTCATCTGTAATGGCCACTCCTTACGGATTGGCCAATAAGCCATCGGATAGTGGCAATATAGAACGCTCAGTTCCCACAGTAGTAATGATAACAGAACAATTATAATAATTTCCTTAAATTAATATCAAATAAAATTTTATGAAGAACATGAACTTATCAAAGTTGCAGTTACGGGGCACAAGGCGCTTGGTACTGCTTTGGATGTTATGTTGTGCATTTATTGCTAATGCGCAGATAAACATTCGTGGGAAAGTAGTTGATCTCAACAAAGAATCACTTACCGGAGTCAGTATAGTGGTCAAGGGAACAAATACTGGAACAATTACAAACCTGAATGGGGAATTTTCAATTAACGTTCCAACTCAGAAATCAGTCCTTCAGGTATCTTATATTGGATACAAAAAACTTGAAGTTGCTGTAGAGACGAACAGGTTAATGGCTATAACCTTAGTAGAGGATAACGAATTGCTAGATGAAGTAGTGGTAGTAGGTTATGGTACACAGAGACGTGGAAGTGTTACTGGTGCTGTTTCTTCAGTTTCGAATAAAGAGCTTTTAAAATCACCAACTATGAGTATCAGTAATATCATTGGTGCACGTGTGGCTGGTATCTCAGCGGTTCAATCAAGTGGACAACCGGGAGCCGATAATGCAGCACTGAAGGTACGTGGTCAAGATGGTGCTATTTTTGTTATTGATGGTGTTAAAAGAACATCCGCCGATTTCAACAATATAGATCCGAACGAGATTGAATCCGTGTCTGTATTAAAGGATGCTTCTGCTGTGGCTGTTTATGGGTTGGATGCAAGTGGGGCATTTATTGTTACCACCAAAAGAGGAGCTAACCAAAAAATGGCGATTTCATACTCAGGAACTATAGGTATAAGTCAAAGTGCAAATCAACAAAAATGGTTAGATGGACCAGGTTATGCTTATTGGTATAATAAAGCCCGTACTATGGATGGTGATGCTGAGGTTTTTACTGCTGATATGGTAGCAAATATGCGTAACGGTACCAATGGTTGGGGAAATACCAACTGGTATGATAAAATTGTGGGAACTGGGCAAAAACAAAATCATAACGTTTCAGCAACCGGTGGAAATGAAAAAGTAAACTTTTTTGCATCAATTGGCTATTTAAATGAAAAAGGGAATATTGCTAATTTCAATTATGATAGATTGAATTTACGCTCAAATGTTGATGCAAAACTGACTAAAAACCTTACTTTTTCTTTGGGTGTAGCTGGCCGTATCGAAATGCGTAAGGCTCCTCGTTATTCAGCCAATCCTAATGATTGGGCGAATGTGCCACAGCAAACAATCCGTGCGTTACCTTACGTTCCGGAAACTATGGAAAAAGATGGGGAATTATATTATGTTTCTACTCCAACAGCATCTTCTCCCGTAAATCCGCTGGCTGCTATTTATGAATCAGGTTATTCAAATTCTGATCGTTCATACTTTCAGTCAACATTTAGTTTGAAATACGATGCCCCTTGGTTAAAAGGATTAAGTTTCAAGGTACAGGGTGCTTATGACTTAACTTATGCTTTTGGTAAAGTGTTGTCTACTCCTTTCAAAGCCATGGTAATGAACTTGCCAAATGCAAGTACAACTAACTTAACCTATTACTTAGGAAATGATGCGGCAGGAAATAATATATCTTTAAGTGAGTCAGCATCAAGAGCTTCCGATTTTACAACTCAGTCAAGTGTAAATTATGACAGAAAGTTTGGCAAACACGCATTCAATGCAATAGTGTTAGCTGAAACTCGGGAAAATAAAGGTAATGCTCTTAGTGCAACTGGTTCTGGTTTAGATTTTATTGCCCTTGATGAGTTAAATATGATCACCAACCAAACAGGAGCTGGACAAAAGAAGGAACCATCCATAGGCGGTAATAGCAGCCAAGCACGTACAGCAGGCTTTGTGGGACGTTTAAATTATTCTTTTGACGATCGTTATTTGTTGGAAGCCTCTGTCCGTCACGACGGTAGTTATTTATTTGGTGGAATGAATCAACGTTGGATTACATTACCTGGCTTGTCATTAGGCTGGAGAATGAACAATGAAGAATGGTTCAATTTGGATTGGATCAACGGACTAAAAATTAGAGGTGGTGCTGGTAAAACTGCTTCAAGTCTTGGTCTTGGAAGATTTCAATGGCAAAATACCATGGGTATTACTAATAATGCAGTAGTTATTGGTGGTGTAAGTCAGAGCATGGTTTTTGCGAGTGTATTAGGTAACCCTACACTAAAATGGGCTGAATGTTTGAATTATAATATTGGTTTTGATGCCACTGCATGGAATGGATTGTTAGGAGTGGAGTTTGATGCATTCTACAAATATGAATATGACAAGTTGTCAACTGTAACAGGTGCATATGCACCATCAGTTGGAGGATATTATTACACTTCAGCCAATGTAAACAAAGTAGATTATAGAGGTTTTGATATGACGTTTACACACAACAACCATTTTGGTAAATTCAATTATGGAGCAAAACTTATTTACTCATATTCTTATGGTAGATGGTTGAAGTATGTGGGTGATGCAGAGAATACTCCGGATTACAGAAAACTTACAGGTAAAGAGATTGGAGCCAAATTAGGTTTCATCGATCAAGGCTTATTCAAAAATGATGAAGATATCGCAAACTCTCCAACGATAACAGGTTCTGGAGTTCTTCCAGGTTACATAAAGTACAAAGATAGAAATGGAGATGGAGTAATTTCGTATGCTCAAGATATGGGATATGTAGGTAAAAGCTCAACACCCCGACACATGGGATCATTGAACTTATATGGTAACTGGAAGGGTTTTGATTTTGATATGTTGTTTGCAGGAGGTTTTGGACATGATGTGGCGCTCACAGGCGTTTATACTTCGTCCGGTTCAGAGGGCGTTATGGATAATACAGCCTATACCAAAATGTTCTATCATGGTGGTAATTCACCAGAATACTTAGCAGAAAATTCCTGGACTCCAGAAAACCCAAATGCCGAATTCCCACGTTTGACTTTAGTAACTGTAAGTTCAAACAATGCATATTCATCAACTTTCTGGTACAGAAATGGTGCTTATTTGAGAATGAAAACAGCTCAAATTGGTTATAACCTTCCAAAAAAATGGCTCAATCCAGTTGGAATGGATGCTTTCAGAATTTATGCAGAAGGATATAACTTATTTACATTGAGTGGACTTAGCAAATACAATATCGACCCTGAATCTCCAGCGGTTAACAATGGTTACTATCCACAACAAAGAACTCTTTCTCTTGGAGTAAAAATGTCATTTTAAATCAAATTAGTATGAAAAAAATATTTTATAAATCAACCATCTTAATAGCCATGTTATTAACGCTTGCCTCATGTAATGATTGGCTTGATGGTGTAGAACAAACCGACACAGTGAGTGACGAGATTATTTGGACAGATGAAGCAAGCGTAAATCTATATATAAATGGATTTTATACTTACATACATAATTATGGACAATTTGGTACAAATCAATTTGGCGGAAGTTTGACAGAGAGTTTAACTGAAACCTTTAAATATGGTTCGTATGCATTGGGTGACAGAGCAGGACATCCTAATAATTATGTAATGAATCCTGATGCTATTACTTCAGCCGGATGTTTGTATGGTATATGGAACACAGCTTATACGAATATTCGTAGAATTAATCAATTTATGGATTTGCAAAAGAAATACTCTGCATTTTCTCCTGACAAAAATAATTTATGGGAAGCACAAGCACGCTTTTTCAGGGCTTTTGTATATTTTCAATTGGCAAAAAGACATGGCGGTGTAATACTTTATACTGATTTGAATGTGAAGAATGATAAAGCTCGTAGCACTGCCGAAGAAACATGGAACCTGATTGCTGACGATTTAGATTATGCTGCTAAAAACTTGCCAGCTACCTGGAACGCTGCTAATAAAAACAGAATAACCAAAGGAGCCGCTTTCGCACTGAAATCACGTGCAATGCTTTATGCTGAACGTTGGCAAGATGCTTACAATGCAGCTGATAGCGTAATTAAGCTAAATCTATACGGATTAGTTGACGATTATGGACAAGCTTGGAAAGGTAATAACAAGGAATCAATCTTGGAATTTAATTACACACAAACAGGACCGAACCATTCTTTCGACCAGTATTATGTGCCATTTAGCGATGGTTATGAATTTGGTGCGTTGGGTACACCTACTCAAGAAATGGTGGAATCGTATGAAAAAGCAGATGGAACAACTATTGATTGGACTCCTTGGCATACAAAAACTACAACTGAATTGCCTTACGCTCAGTTAGAACCACGCTTTAAAGCAACAATTATTTACAAAGGTTCTACCTGGAAAGGTAAAGTGATGGATTGTAGTGTAAATGGAAATAATGGTGCGTTTATGCCTTACCGCGAACAACCTTATTCTTATGGAAAAACTACAACAGGATATTTCCTGAAAAAATTACTTGATGAAAAACTAATAGATGTCAAAGGAGTAAAAAGCACTCAGCCTTGGGTCGAAATTCGTTATGCAGAAGTTTTATTGAACAAAGCAGAAGCTGCTTATCGACTTAATAAATTGGGCGAAGCCCAATCGGCTATGAATCAGGTTCGTGCTCGTGCAGGCGTAAATTTGCCGGGAAAAACTTCGTCAGGAGATGCTTGGCTGAAAGATTATAGAAACGAACGTAAAGTGGAATTAGCCTACGAAGGCCATTTATTCTGGGATATGAGACGTTGGAAGTTGGCAGATACAGCCTATTCAAACTATCGCGTTCATGGTATCAAGATAACTGGTGATACGTACGAATACATTGATTGCGATTATCAAGATCGAAAATTTTTGAAGAAATTATATGTACTGCCAATACCTGATGATGAGTTGAAAAACAATTCACTGATTGAGCAATATGACGAATGGAAATAATTAAGAAAGGAGAAAACAATGAAAAATATTTTTAAATTTTCAATAATTGCAACCTTATGTGCCTTGTGCCTTGTTGCATGTCAAAGTCCAGAAGACTTGACTCCGTCAATTTCTCGGGAGGGGATTAATAGCATAACGGCTTCTTTTCCGGACGACAACAGTGACGACAATAAATTTTCCAGCGAAATTGACTTTGTCAATCATGTTATAACGATAGTAATTCCTTATAACTACCCTTTGACATCCACCAATGTAATGACATTGGACAAATTAACAAAAATGAGAGTGAAAGCTAATTTGGATGATAATGTTACAATTGAACCTGCGTTATTATATTTAGATTTATCTAAGGAAAATAACATAATCCTGACAGATCAAAAAAAACAGAAAATTCCGTTCAAAATAGTAGCAGAAATTCGGAAAAGTAATGCATGTGCAATTACTAAATACGAAATTCCATCAATGGGCTTAGTCGGTATTATTGATGAAGCCACTAAGAAGATCTCATTAATTACTACTGATGAGGTTGGTTCAGTCTTGGCTACAGTAGTTGTTTCACATGGTGCTACAATTTCGCCAGATCCATCTAAACAAGCTATAAACTATGATCAAAATTTCACTGTAACTGTAACAGCTCAAGATGGAAAAACCAAAGCTACTTATACAGTTAAAAAAGAGGTTCCTCAAAAAACTGAGTTAGGTCTTCGTCCTGGAAGTCTCAAGTTATTGTGGGCTAAAAAGCTTGTTGATTTAGGAATCACATCTAAAAATATGACGACAGGTATTGCTGCAATTGATAAATATTTAGTAATTAATACGCGTGCAGAAAATAGTGTCTATCTCGATGCTAAAACTGGTGCAGTAGCTGGAAGTATTGATCTTGGAGCTAACAAAGGTAGTTTGGTGAACTTCTACGCCACAGCCGATGCTGGAAATAATATATTGATTTCAAACTTAACTCCAAATGCTGGACCAACATTTATAATCAATAAAATATCTGGAGTTAATGGAACAGTTGAGCCATTTATTAATTACACAACTACCTTAGCTTTAGGACGTAAAATTTCGGTGGCTGGTAATATCAATACCAACGCTATTATTACTGCTCCGGTTTATGGTTCTGCTGGTAATTTTGCTCGTTGGCAAGTCGTGAATGGTACGCTTGTTTCACAAACACCAACCATGGCGAAGGCAGCTGGAGTTACAAGTTTTGGTAACAATGCCGATATCGTTTATACAGATCCTAGCAATTTAAGTAGCGATTAT
>JAYFRI010000146.1:0-17862 GCA_034926015.1 Paludibacter sp.
CAGAAACCTTGAAAGTAGTACCGTTGACGGTTATCAACACATCCACATCCTGCCGCTGCATACACATATCTTCCTCTGAGTCTGTATTAAAACGCTTTATAAACGAAGCATGCAACACATCAATATAGAAGCGATCAGCCTTTAAGGTTTGCTCGCGTTCATGCTGAAGACTTTTTCTGAAATTGTGTAACATTTTAAAAATGGAACTATTGATCTACATGGTTTTAACAATTACTTTTAGTCAACAAAATTTCTCATTCTCAAATCAAAACAGCAACAAAAAAAAAAAACACCTACACTTATGTCAGCTTAAATATAAATCCGGTCCATGGAGGCAACTGCGTTTTAAACATTTCGTTGGGTTTCAATTCAATTGCACTATAGCAAACACTTTCATCGAGTAAATTCACACAATTATACTTTTCGTCGGTATTAATGTTCAAATATTGAAACGCTTCAAGCGGAATACGCACTTCTGTATCGAGATGTGTATCGTGAAAATTGAGGACAATCAGCAGGATTTCATCTTCGTACTTTCTGAAAAAAGCAAATTGCTCGTGCGAATTAAATTTTGGATTTAAAAAATTTGCATATTCAAGATCGTACATCAAGCCATCGGTTATCGCCTTCTCATTCAGCGAAATATTCAATAGTTTTTTATAGAAATTTCTCAATACCTTTTGTTCTTCGTTCAGGTATTTTCCATCAAACTTACCATTATTCGCCCAGGCTTGTATCGTTTTCAATCCCCAATAATCAAAAATAGAAGTACGCCCGTCAATACCGCTGAAGCCTTCAGAATCCATTCCCAGCTCACCAAATTCCTGTCCAAAATAAATCATTACGGGCGCGTTTGTAAGCGTAGCTGCCACTATCATGGCCGGCTGAGCCGACATGCCATTACCCGAAAAAAATCCGGAAGCAATGCGTTGTTCATCATGATTTTCGAGAAAGTTAAGCATTTTATCTTCAATTCCACCCAACGACTGCCAGCAGTAAGTTATATTCCGGGCTGGATGGTTTCTGCTTGTAACATCGCGCAATTTATCGTAAAGCCCTACTTTATCGTAAAGATAATCAAACTTGCCATTGGCTAAATAATTTCGATATTGAGATGGATTGTATATTTCTGCAATAAAAATAATTTCCGGATTTTTTGATTTAAGCTGAGGAATGGTCCAGTTCCAAAACTCTACCGGCACCATTTCTGCCATATCGCATCTGAAACCATCAACACCTTTCGATGCCCAAAACAACAGAATATCTCTCATTTTAAACCATGTATCGGGTATGGGCGAAAATTGCAATTGATGTCCTTCTGTATAGTTGACTCCATAATTCAGCTTTACGGTTTCATACCAATCGTTGCTTGTTGGCGATGAAGTAAACTGGTCATTGCCTGTTGCTTTGGCCGGAAATTCAGTATAACCCTGCACATCAAACTGAGGTTGAAAGGATTGACCAGGAATATAATAAAAATTATTTAACGGAGAGAAATGCCATTCCGGATGATCAGTTTCACCCAAATCCTTCACACCAAAAGGTTTAACATCTGAGTAGTATTCTCGTGCCACATGATTGGGAACAAAGTCTATAATTACCTTCATACCAGCCTTGTGAGTGCGCTGAACCAATTGCTGAAACTCATTCATTCTATCGGCAACATTCTCGGCCAAATCAGGATCAACATCGTAATAATCCTTAATAGCATAGGGCGATCCGGCCTTCCCTTTTACAAGAGCAGCATGATCCTTTCGAATGCCAAATGCAGAATAATCAGTCTGCGTTACATGTTCGATGATGCCAGTGTACCAGATATGCGAAATCCCCAACGCTTTTATTTCGCGTAACGCTTTATCTGTGAAACTATTAAACTTACCACAACCGTTTTCTTCTAAAGTTCCGTTGGGACGCAGGTTATTGTTGTAATTGCCAAAAAGTCTTGGCAAGACCTGATATATAGTGAATTTAGCCATTTATAATTTAAATTTGAGCTTTCATTAATTGTAAAAAACCGATGATGATTTGAGTTTTTCTAGCTAGTTCTAAATATTTTATTGTTGAATGTTGCGCCTGAGTGTAAAGAACAATCCGGTCATTCGCTACTATTGGTTATAAACTTTATTTTCAGCATTTAGGCGCACAACCGAAAAACTGATTTTGCCGGATTCAACCATATTTATTCTCGATAGCTGATTTGTTTTCACTGAAATTTTAAAATCGTCGAGCCACAAAACTCCATTTCCGGGCACCATAAAGCCAAATTTATCGCCCTGATTTATCACACTCGTTTCGGTGCAATAAACGTAAACATCATTTATAAAATAGTATTGTATACTTCCTTTTCTTACGATCTTTAGCTTGTTTTCGGCATTTTCTCTGATTTCATTTTTGCTTAATTGAGTATAAAAACTATAGCAATTCCGGTTTCCGGCGTACATTTTACTATCATTATTTATGTTAAAATACTCTACATCAACAAACTCTCCATTATTACTTCCAAAAACAATCCCAAACTGATCCGTTTTTTCCATAGCCTGACATTTGATTTTAGCTTCGAAAGAAAAATCAGACAAAACATCCACATTCGCTCCTGCAATCATCAGGATAGATGATGAAATCCTGGAACTAAACTTAAGTCTTTTATTTTCAAAAGCTATAGCGTAAGCCTGATTATCGACAATATCCCAGCCTGTATCCGATTTTTTATCGGTATCGAAGTTCAACAACAGCTTAGGTGTAAAACCAGTAGTATCTACAGGCAGTTTTGATGTTGAAAAATCTGGCTCGTCTGTACTTTCGTTAAAAAGTTCGGCCACATAATAATCGCGCCTCACACCTCTGTAATTTATATTCCACGGGCGGTTATCCACCTTAACTCCACCACACATCATCGATTTCCAGTCGCCATTACTAAGTGTGATGTTTAAGTGCTCCCGACCAAGAACGCCATGTCCCAACTCGTGAAATAATAAATTTTCCCTCATCAAATCGGCCCCCTGAGTAGTTGCAATCGCCGCCCAATAAGCACGGTCAATTTCAATTCGTATTGGTTTTTCAGCATAACATAGTCCAGCCTGATTGTCTTTCAAATCGGCAAATTCAACAATTAAGCCCGTATTTTCGAAGTTAATTTGTCGGCCATATTTCTGAGCTTCATGTTCAAATCTATCAATATACGGCAAAAACTCGTCGTCCACCCTATATTCGTGAATATCGGCACAAGCATAGTGTATAAGCACTACAAACAGTAGAATAAGGCTTCGTAAGTATTGCACAGCTTTTTAAAAAATTGGATATTTACACTACAAAAATAAACAAAAAAGTAGGGAAAGCGTTATAAAATAAAAACAAAGTGATAACTAATTATTTAAAAAAAATAGAACAAAAATGGCAACAGTAACATTTAAAGGATCTGAAGTAAAAACAAACGGAAGCTTACCCGCAGTAGGCACAACAGCACCCGATTTTAAATTAGTAGGCGCAAGTTTAAACGAAATAAGCATAGCTGATTTCAAAGGTAAACGTGTGGTTTTAAATATTTTTCCAAGCATCGACACCGGCGTTTGCGCTGCATCGGTTCGCAATTTCAACAAAATGGCTGCTGCCAACGACAATGTAGTTGTAATTTGTGTTTCAAAAGATTTACCTTTTGCTGCAAGCCGCTTTTGCGGTGCCGAAGGACTCGACAAAGTAATTACAGCTTCTGATTTCCGCTACAATAACTTTGCAACCGATTATGGCGTATTGATGACCGATGGACCTTTGGCCGGATTGATGGCTCGCTCGGTGGTTGCATTTGATGAAAACGGAAAAGTAGTGTACAACCAATTGGTACCCGAAATTACCGAAGAACCAAATTACGAGATTAAGTTTTAACATACTGTAATCTGTTTCAAGACCAGATTACTGTTTTGCGTGTGAAATATCCTCCTCTTACTTCATGAGTAGCGGGAGGATATTGTATTTTCATACAATACAAGAATAAAAATTTAGAATTTAGAATATAAAAGTTATTTTTATACGATAATTCCACATTATTCTGTATCTATTTCTAGAAAACTTTCATTAATCCATCAATAATTATTTCATTTTGTAATTTTTTTGTTAGTTTTGCAGTCGAAAAACAATAAAACTAATAAAACGATTAAAAAAATGAAAGTTGAACAAGTAATCGGCGATCTCAAGAGGAGATTTCCGAACGAGCCTGAATACCATCAAGCCGTTGAAGAAGTGTTAAGTTCTATCGAAGAAGTATACAACTCTTACCCTGAGTTTGAAAATCAAAACCTGATTGAACGCTTGTGTATTCCTGAACGTATTTTCTCTTTTCGTATCACCTGGGTCGACGACAGAGGCAAAGTACAAACCAATATGGCATACCGCATACAACACAATAATGCCATCGGACCTTATAAGGGCGGTATGCGATTCCATGCATCAGTGTGTCCTTCTATTCTTAAGTTTTTGGCCTTCGAACAAACATTTAAAAACGCGCTGACCACATTGCCAATGGGTGGCGCTAAAGGTGGATCCGACTTCAACCCTAAAGGCAAATCGAATAACGAAATCATGCGCTTCTGTCAGGCATTTATGGTTGAATTGTGGAGACACATCGGCCCCGATACCGACATTCCTGCCGGCGACATAGGCGTTGGCGGACGCGAAGTGGCTTATATGTACGGCATGTACAAAAAATTGGCCCGCGAAAACACAGGTACTTTTACAGGAAAAGGACTTGAATTCGGAGGTTCGCTCATTCGTCCCGAGGCTACCGGTTACGGAAACATTTATTTCTTAATGAACATGCTGAAATCCAAAGGCATTACCGACCTAAAAGGCCAAACGGTAGCCATCTCTGGCTCTGGTAATGTGGCTACCTACACAGCCGAAAAGGTGATAGAACTGGGCGGAAAAGTGATAACTCTGTCCGACAGCAACGGATACATTTACGACCCGGAAGGAATTGATTCAGAAAAACTTAAATTCGTTTTCGAACTTAAAAATATTTACCGTGGTCGTATTAAAGAATATGCCGACAAATACAATTGCAAATACGTAGAAGGCGCACGTCCATGGAACGAGGTTTGCACAATTGCTTTACCTTCGGCTACACAGAATGAACTGAACGGAGACGATGCCGAAACACTGATCAAAAACGGCTGTTTCGCAGTGTCCGAAGGTGCTAATATGCCTTCGACTCCTGAAGCTGTTGATGTGTTCATTAAAAATAAAATTCTTTATGGTCCGGGTAAGGCAGCAAATGCCGGTGGCGTTTCGGTATCGGGATTGGAAATGACACAAAACTCAATTAAACTGAGCTGGACAAAAGAAGAAGTGGATGCAAAACTCAAACAAATTATGTTCGACATCCATGAGTCATGTATTAAATACGGAACCGAAGCCGATGGTTTTGTTAACTACGTAAAAGGTGCAAATATTGCAGGCTTTATGAAAGTGGCTAAAGCCATGATGGCACAGGGAGTGATTTAAAGACACCATTCTCTTTCTTACATTTTGCAGGTTTCCGGGGTAAAAAACTTTGGGAACCTGCATTTTTCTTGTTTACAACAAACTTTGCAACTTATTGATTTTTATCTTTTTTTCGGCTAAATCATCTTCGATAGAAACCACGTTCAACGCCTCGAATGCTTTTAGAGTAACTATGGCACAAGCCATAGCGTCGTCGCCAGCCCGGTGATGATTAAATTTTATATCATGATACTCGCACAGCACGCCTAACGAATGTTTCGGTAGGTTTTTCCATGCTTTCCGCGAAAGATTTACACTACAAAAATAGCTGCAATGAGGCACTGCTAAATCGTAATGAGCAAGCGTTGCCGACAACACTCTCATGTCAAAAGCAGCGTTGTGTGCCACCACATACTGATCTTCGAGCCAGGGTTTGATGTCTACCCACAGTTCATCGAAAGTTTTTGCATTTACCAATGCTGCAGAGGAAATGCCGTGTACCTTTTCGTTCCAGGGATTCATATAAGGGAAACAGGCCGGTTTTATCAACCACGACTTTGTTTCAACAATCACTCCGTTCTCTATGCGCGAAAGTCCAATTTCGCAAGGATAATTGGCATGTGCAGTTTCAAAATCTATTGCCGTAAAATTCATATTTATCAATAGTTTACAATCAAAAAGAGCTTTTTCGAATATATCGAAAAAGCTCTTTCTGAAAAACAACAAAGGTATAAAAACTCTTTGTACTTCAAAACAAAAAAAATCACAAATCAATGGACTGAATTTCCACAAGCAGTTCGTCTTTCATAACCGATTGCCCTACCTGTACTTTTATCTTACGAATCACACCATTACAGTTGGCGGTAATTTCGTTCTGCATTTTCATAGCTTCCAATGTAAGAATAGGTTCGCCTACATTCACCAGATCACCTTCATCAAGAAAGAAATCGACAATTTTTCCCGGCATTGGGGCTATGATATTATTTTCGTTTATTTTGTTTGCATCGCTATTGATCATGCCGCGTCGCACATAGGAGAATATCGACTCAAGGCTATATTTGTATTCAACACCATTTACATTGATGATGGCTTTGTTCTGGTCGCGCGAAACCAATTCGCAATGGAAACGCTTGTTGTTATAGTCGAAAGCATAGTGAAAATCCTCCTGCTCTACGAAATCAATGTCCATTTCCTGACCGTTGATGACCGGCTTCGATTCTTTCGGGATGTAAAGTTTATATCGCTTTCCGTTTTCTCGCACTGCTATGAACAATCGCGAAGCATCTCGTTTATATATATATGAAGTTCCCATTATAATAATTTACAATTTAATTATTTACAATTTACAATTGGATTGAATGTTATAAATTGTGGAGTTAATAAATTCGTTTTTTTACTTCCCACTCTCCTCCTGAGAGTAACGAAGTGTGCGTTAGTAATTCAATCGTTTATTTAAAACCCAAACATTTAATCTGTCATTTTTATAAGTGGGCAAGTCAGACGAAAGTTGTAGATATTCAGACGCATAAAGTATTGTTGCTGCCAATGCACCTATCATTTCATCTTCTTCATTTTCGAGCATTTCGGGTGCAAATACCGAATCTACCCATCGGGTAGTGTAGGTTGCATTTACAAAATCGGGATGTTTCAGCACTGTGCGACAAAATGGAACTGTTGTCTTCAATCCAATAATACTGAATTCGTAGAGCGCCTCCAGTGTTTTTTTTATCACATCAGCTCTGTCATTTCCGTGGACAATAATTTTGGCAATCATCGAATCGAAGTAAGGAGTGACCACTGTCCCGTTCTGTACTCCGGTTTCAATACGAATGTATTCTTTTTCAGGAAAATGAATTTTATCAATCAAACCGGTTTGCGGACTGAAACGATTTTGAGGATCTTCAGTATTCACACGGCACTCGATAGCCCAACCATTGATCTTAATATCGTCCTGTTTCAATGTAAGTTCTTCGCCCAAAGCTACACGAATTTGCCAATCCACAAGGTCAACACCCGTTACCATTTCCGTCACCGGATGTTCTACCTGAATGCGGGTGTTCATTTCCATAAAATAGTAGGAACCGTCTTCGTCCATAATAAACTCAATCGTTCCTGCCGAATAATAGCCAATGGCTTTGGCAAAGCGAACGGCCATATCGCCCATTTCCTTGCGCATATCAGGCGTCACCGAAGCCGAAGGAGCTTCCTCTATTATTTTTTGATGCTTGCGCTGTAAAGAACATTCACGCTCGCCCAAATGCACAACATTGCCATGTTTATCACCCATGATCTGAAACTCGAGGTGTTTTGGATTTTGCAGGTATTTTTCGATAAACATATCGCCATTTCCGAAAGCAGCTCTTGCTTCATCCGAAGCCGATTTAAAATTCCGCTCAATTGTTTCTGGTTTTTCCACAATGCGCATACCGCGTCCACCACCGCCAGCCGAAGCTTTAAGAATAACCGGATAACCAATGCGATCGGCAAAAGCCTTAGCAGAAGCTGCATCAGTTACAGGACCATCGCTTCCGGGCACCAAAGGCAATCCTGCTTTTATAGCCATACTTTTGGCAACAGTTTTCAATCCCATATCGAGAATCAACTGAGGCGATGGACCAATGAAGTTGATACCATTATCAATGCAAAGTTGAGCAAAATCAGGATTCTCGGACAAGAAACCATATCCGGGATGAATTAAATCAATGTTGTTTGCGAGCGCAAGCTCAACAATTCGGTCCGGATCCAGAAAAATGGGCTTTTCGTTTCCTGCATCGAGTGCCGGAATTACTTCGTCGGCATATTTCAGATACAAAGCATCTGGTTCTCTGTCACTTTGAAATACTACCACAATTAAACCCAATTTATGGGCGGCATGAGCTATGCGTATTGCAATTTCATTTCGGTTGGTGATCAAAAGTCTTTTTTTCATTTTTAAAATTGTTTTTAACCTTAAAGAAGGTTAGGTTTGTGTGACAAATACCTGATTTACATTACATTGAGCTAAAATTCATCCACTCACAATTCTAAATCTAACAGCTATGTTTTTATCACTATTGTTTTCTGTACAAAATAAAACAATAAATTACTTTTTTTTATTAACTACAATAAACAGGAGTATAAATTCAGGCATTAAAGCGGAATACTTCCGTGTTTCCTTGCAGGTTTCTGATATTGCTTGTTCGACAAAATTTCAAAAGCATTGATCAAAATATCTCGTGTTTTAGAAGGAACAATCACCTCATCGATCAAAGCAAATTCTTCGGCTTTATAGGGGTTGGCCACCTCATTTTTATATTTATCAATCAATTGTTTTTCGAACTCAGCTTTGTTTTCAGCCTTCGACAACTCATGTTTATTCACAATTTTTATAGCGCCTGCAGGTCCCATTACTGCAATTTCGGCTGTTGGCCAGGCAAAATTAAAATCGCCACCTGTATTTTTACTGCTCATCACAATATAGGCACCGCCATAGGCTTTTCGGGTGATAATTGTAATTTTAGGGACTGTAGCTTCGCAAAAGGCATAAAGCAATTTAGCTCCGTTTCGGATGATACCATTGTGCTCCTGCTCGATACCCGGTAAGAATCCCGGTACATCTTCGAGGATAAGCAAAGGTATATTGAAGGCATCGCAAAAACGTACAAAACGTGCGCCCTTTACGCTGGCATTGATGTCGAGCGTACCGGCCATTACTTTGGGCTGATTAGCCACAATGCCAATTGATTTTCCATTCAAACGGGCAAAACCCACCACAATGTTTTGTGCAAATTTCTCGTGAACTTCGAAAAACGAATCTTTATCTACTATAATACTGATAATCTCTTTGATATCATAGGGGCGATTCGGATCATCGGGAACGATTTTATCGAGGTATTCCTGACGGGTTTGATAATAGCTGACAAGATTTGAAACCGGAAGTGTTTCGTAATTATTGGATGGAATATAAGATAACAGCTTTCGAATCAACATAATTGTATGTTCCTCATCATCTGACAGAAAGTGTGCAACACCACTTTTTGATGCATGTACATTTCCACCGCCAAGTCCCTCCATATCTATTTCTTCGTTCAGCACTTCACGCACCACATCAGGCCCGGTTACAAACATGTAAGATGTTTGATTGGTCATAAAAATAAAGTCTGTAAGCGCAGGAGAATAAACAGCTCCACCTGCAGCCGGCCCCAATATAGCCGATATCTGTGGGATAATTCCTGAAGAATGTACATTATTTTTGAAAATAGTGGCATAAGCCGAAAGACTTTTCACACCTTCCTGAATGCGTGCGCCTCCCGAATCCATGAGTCCAACTATAGGAGCTCCGAGTTTTAGTGCCATTTCCTGCACTTTCGCTATTTTCATTCCATGTGAATAACCTAAAGAGCCTCCTAAAACAGTAAAGTCCTGAGCGTAAGCAAAAACACTTCTCCCCTGAACCAATCCACGCCCAACCACAACACCATCGCCAAAATTAGACTGTTTGCTGCTGTTGGGGGTTTGTGCTGGTGCTACAAATGCATCAAATTCGAAAAAGGTACCTTCATCAAATAGAATATTTATACGTTCACGCGCTGTGAGTTTTCCTTTTAAATGCTGACGGTGAGCAGCATTATCTTCCATTTCCTGTAACGCCTTTATGCGCTGTTCAAATACTTTGTTTTTATTCATTACTTTTTTCAAGTTCTATTCAGTGTATTGTAACAAACTTAGCTTGCTTTCGTTCAAATTGTTTGAATTTATTAAAACTGCACAAATATAATACTTATGTGCAACATCCTTGGAGCCTTTTTGATTTTTTCTTGTTTCTTATCATTTAAATATTGACAATTTAACAATATAGTATTTTCAATTCAGGTAAAAGAAGATCAACAGCACATTGTCCGTTTATTCATTCGACATTTTAATTCTCTGGTTAGTTTGGTCAGGTTTATTATACTTGTTATCTAAAGTTCGGAGAGAGTTTAAACTAATTTCCTTAAAAAAAGCTGTATTAAAAAATACAGCTTTTTATTGATATTAAACACATTATCGTTATGAATGCTCCAGGCTCTTCTTGTATTCGCTAGGCGTCATTCCATACACTTTTTTGAAACATTTACTAAAATAACGCGAATCGCTCATACCAACCATATAAGTTACCTGAGAAATATTGTATTCTCCTGATTTCAGGTACTGTGCAGCTCGCTTAATACGCAGTTCGCGAATAAATTCGATAGGCGCCAAACCTGTAAGTCCTTTTAATTTATTAAAGAAAACAGTTCTACCGAATGCCATTTCCGAAACCATGTCCTCTACTGTTAACTCGCTGTTATCTATATTATTTTCCATAAAATTGAGTAACTTAGCCAGGAAAATTTCGTCCTGCGAAGCCATTTCCACTTCGGCTGGCTCCAGTTCCAATAAATTCTTACGATATCTTTTCTGCAAAAGTTTACGTTGTTCCAGTATATTTTCAATGCGCGCTTCGAGCAAAACCGGGCTGAAAGGTTTTGTTATATAATCGTCGGCACCCGATTTCAGAGCCTGCAGGCGGCTTTCGACAGCCGATTTGGCAGTCAGCAAGATAACAGGGATATGGCTTGTCGTTTCGTTCTGTTTTATTAAGTCGGTCAGTTGAAGTCCATCCATATTAGGCATCATTAAATCGGTAACAACCAAATCGGGTATTGATTTTTGAATTTTCTCCCAACCCGTTTCACCATCTTCGGCGGTTTCCACCCTATAGGTCTTGCTTAGCACCTTTTGAAGGAAATTTCGCATATCATCGTTATCTTCAATTACAACAAGTAAAGGCGCCTCCTTTGTGGACACAAATGCATCGAAATGATCGACATTCACCCTACCTGACAAATCGATATTTTCGAGTTCGGCTTCAAATTCCGGTTCAATTTCATCTTCAACAACAAAATCCACATCATTACCAAAGTGCTCTTTCCCATTTCTGAAAATAACCGAAAAGGTAGTTCCTTTTTCGGGTTCGCTTTCCACCTCCACTATTCCTTTGTGCAAGTCGACAAGTTCTTTCACAAGGTTCAGACCTATTCCTGTTCCTCTCTTATTTCCAAGACTTTGTATCTCATTTTCAGATGTAAATCTTTCGAACAGAAACGAACGTTTTTCTCGTGGAATGCCAACGCCCTGATCAATTACTTTCACCTTAATATCTCCTTTATCAGATGCAAGTTCTATTAGGACTTCAATTTTTTTACCAGCAGGAGTAAATTTAAATGCATTCGAAAGTAAATTATAAATAATCATGTCGGTTTTGTCTCTGTCGATCCACAAAATCGCATCACCGGCATTATTACTTATTCTGAAATCGATATTTTTATCGATGGCCTCTTTGCTGAAATTCGAGCATATTTCTTTTACGAGTTTATCAAATCGGGTAGGTTGTATTTTCAACCTCATTTTTTTATTCTGAATTTTTCTGAAATCAAGAATCTGATTGATCAACCTTAGCATACGATAAGCATTGCTTTGCACAATATGCAATTGATCTTTAGCATTTTCACTAAGCTTTTCGTTGTTCAATACATTTTCAACCGGACCTGAAATAAGTGTCAGCGGAGTTCGCAATTCGTGAGAGATATTTGTGAAAAATCTTAATTTAATATCGGTAACTTTTTGTTCGATAACCACTTCGTTCTTTAGCTTTGCATACATTGTAGTGAGATAATACACCAAATACATTAACAAAACAAAGCATATAAAATACAGAATATAAGCAAATGGTGTTTCCCAAAACGAAGGAAGAATTTTAATTTTAATCACTTTTACGTTATCAGTCCAAACTCCTTCGCTGTTTGTGGAGCGGACTTTAAAGTAATATGTTCCTTTAGGTAAATTTGTATAAGTGGCTTTTCGCTGACTCTGAACATAGTTCCAGTCCGATTCAAAATTTTCGAGCATAAAAGCATAATGGATTTTTTCAGGATTCGAAAAATCGAGCGCTACATATTCGATACTGAAAACCGACTGTTTGTGAGTAAGTTCGATCACTTCGGACGAGCCTATACTTTGTTTCAGCGGCGAGCCTTTTGCTCCGATTTCTACATTGTTATTGAACAATTGAAATTTGGTGAACTCAATGGCCGGAACTTCTTTACTTTGCTTTATATTGCTTGGTTTGAAATAGTAATATCCTTTGTTACTGCCAAATAGCATTTCGCCCGATTTTGTATAAAGGCTGGCCGCTTCCGAAAAATGAGCATTTTCAATGCCATCGAACATATCATAGTTCTGAAAAAAATGTGATTTCCTGTCGAACCGCGAAATACTATTTTCCGAACTCAACCATAAATTTCCACTATTATCTTCCTGAATACTAAGCACAATATCGTTCGACATTCCGTTTCGGATAGAAAAATTCTCGAAAGTAGCCGGCGTTGAAGCCGTGGATTTCGTCAATAGTTTATTCAATCCGCCCCCAAAAGTTCCTATCCATAGCTGATTTTCCTTGTCCAAATGAAAATAGTGCACATCGTTATTGCTGAGGCTATTGCTTATATCAGGAAGTTTTTCGATATAATACTCCTTCATTTTAGGAGTTAAAAAGTTATCGATTTGAAGCATTCCGTTTGTAGTTGCAATCCAAAGCGTATTTGTTTTATCCATCAATAAATGTCTAATTTTCATACATTTATTAATCGGATAATTGGTGAGTTGATTTCGGTAGTTGATAAAGCTTATTTTTCCGTTCGTTTCCGAAACCACATTCAAACCACCGCCAAAAGTTCCAATCAGTATTCGTTTGGATGCATCTTCAATAATACTGTACACATTATCATTCGATAAACTATTGTTATCCAAAGGATTGTTCTGAAACCTCTGCAACTGATATTCGGGCTTCCCTGCATTATTTTTTCGCGGAATTAGTTTAATAACTCCCATCCCCTTGGTACCTATCCAAATGTTTTTTTTGCTATCCTCGAGGAAGCAATATGCCAAATCGGTAAGTTTATCGCCACCACTTAAAGTTCCGTTGGTTGACAAAAGTCCTAAATCATTGAATTTATGATCTAAAAAACGAATACTTCCGTCTTTTGTGGATATAAGAATATTTCCATTGGACAATTGATAAAAAGCCCGTACTTCGTTAGATGTAAGCGTATTAATAGCCGGATTAGGTTTACCTAACCTGAATTGGGGCGAAAAGAAACTTATTTTTTCAAGACCCTTGTTGTAAGTACACATCCAAAGCGTCCCCTTTTTGTCGGTAAAAACAGAATGGATTACATTCGAAAAACGGCATTGAGCGGATCCCGGCTCATTATAGAAATACTCGAGTTCGTCGGTGTTTCGGTTGTACCGAGAAAATCCTCCGCCCTGAGGATTGATCCAGAGCCGTTTGTTGATATCTTCGAAAACTATAAAATTGGGCAAAACAGAGATGCGACTAACCGCATCAGTTTTTAACTGAAAATGCTTGAGCGAATTGTCACTTAATCTGAACCTGAATACGCCGGTTTGTTCGGCCTCAAGCCACGCAACCCCATATGAATCGACTTTTACAGATATAAACTTACTTGTTTTTATAGATGCCGTATTCGATTTATCAAAATTTATTAAAGATTTATTTCTCAACGAATAAACATAAAAACCTGAGCTATTTGTGGTAAAAATTAAATGATCTTTACCTACGGCTTCAATATCGGTAACTTTGGTAGCTTGTTTTAGTTTTATAATTTCAAAACTGTTTTTCGTTGTCGAAAAATGCCATACAAAGCCATTTTTGTCACCAAACCAAATATCATTTTTCGAATTGTAAAAAGAAAAAAACGCATTTGAATTGGCATTTGAATTAGGTTGATAAGTTTTAATCTGGTTCGAAACAGGATTAATGGCAAACAAACCATCGTTCGTCCCTAACCAAATATTTTTCTGTCCGTCCTCATGAATAAAATTAACGCAGTTGTTATCAATCTGAAATTCGGAAAAGGTTGAGTATTCGTATAACTTAACTTCTTCGCTTTCGGGATTTGTAACAATGCGTATGGCTCCTATATCATTGGTAGCAATCCATAACTCACCATTCGAAGTTTCGATAAAACGATTACTGCGTTCAACACTGTACACAAATCTGCTTGTAGAATAGGGCAAACTGTAGAACTGTTCAGTTTTAGGGTTAAAACGGTGTATTTTACCATCATAAGTCTGAAACCAAATGTATCCGAATTTATCCTCGTGAATATAGTCAATGCGGTTGTTGGCAATGTTACTGTGGTCGCCCGGATGCGATTTGTAGACTGTAAATTCATAGCCATCAAATTTATTCAAACCATCCCAGGTTCCAAACCACATAAAGCCTTTGCTATCCTGCATAATGGCCATCACCGTATTTTGCGACAATCCATTTTCAACCGAAAAATGCTGGAAAACAACATGCTCCTGACCGATTAAGGCAGAAAAGCTGAAGATTAGCACAAAAAATATAAGAAGTGTACGTTTTTTCATTAGGTATCAAATTGCTTGATTAAAAGAAAATAGAAGAGCAAATATAATTCAATTCATGTTTTATTTTCAAAACCACAGCTGTAAATACTCATTCTATCGGCAAATTTAAACTAAAAAAGTTGATTATAAATATATAATCAACTTTTTATAAAATAAGCTCAGAATCTTTTATTCGTTCAGAGCGACAATCGGCTTCACAATACGTGCTTTAATTTCCTTGGTTTCGTCCACAA
The DNA here is from genome assembly GCA_034926015.1 of Paludibacter sp. GTDB lineage: Bacteria > Bacteroidota > Bacteroidia > Bacteroidales > Paludibacteraceae > Paludibacter. The sequence goes on from JAYFRI010000146.1 coordinate 15,159, forward strand.
GTTCCATTAAAATAGTATCTCCGGCTTCAAGTTTTCCCTCCAACACAATATCGGCCAACTGATCCTCGAGATAGCGTTGTATTGAGCGTTTCAGCGGACGAGCGCCAAACTGAACATCGTAACCTTTATCGGCTATAAAGTCCTTCGCTTCGGGCGAAAGTTCAAGTTTATAGCCCATAGTTGTAACACGTCCAAACAAACCTTTAAGCTCAAGATCGATAATGCTTTTGATCGAATCCTTGCTCAACTGATCGAACATAATTACATCGTCCACCCTGTTCAGAAATTCAGGAGCAAAAGTACGATTCAATGCTTTCTGAATGACAGAACGAGAAAACTCACTGTCCATAGCCACATCAGCAGAAGTATTAAAACCAACTCCTTTGCCAAAATCTTTTAGCTGACGCGTTCCTACGTTCGACGTCATTATGATAATTGTATTTTTAAAGTCGATGCGTCGGCCAAGGCTATCGGTTAAGCGTCCTTCGTCCATCACCTGCAACAGCAAATTGAAAACATCCGGATGCGCCTTTTCAATTTCGTCCAATAAAATAATAGAATAAGGTTTACGTCGTACCTTTTCAGTAAGCTGTCCTCCCTCTTCGTATCCTACGTATCCCGGAGGTGCTCCGATGAGTCGCGAAACACTGAATTTTTCCATGTATTCGCTCATGTCAACACGAATAAGTGCATCAGAGGTATCAAACATGAATTCTGCCAATATTTTAGCTAAATGCGTTTTACCAACACCTGTAGGTCCAATAAATATAAACGAACCAATGGGTTTACTCGGATCTTTTAACCCGATTCTATTGCGCTGAATGGCTTTCACAATTTTATTCACGGCTTCATCCTGACCAATAATTTTGCTCTGAAGCGTTTCCTTCATCTGACGCAACTTGAGTCCTTCGGCCTGTGCAATTCGCTGTACAGGAATCCCAGACATCATTGCAACAACTTCGGCCACCTGTTCTTCATCGACAGTTTCAGGGTGTTTCTGCGCATCCTGCTCCCAACGTTTTATAGCATCTTCGAGCATATACTGGGTTTGTTTTTCCTGATCGCGAATTGGCCCCGCCAACTCATATTTTTGCTCACCCAGGACTCTTAGTTTTTCTTTTTTAAGCTCTTCAATCTTTTTCTCAAGTTCTTCTATCTCTACAGGTACCGAAACTGTTCCAATGTGTACCCGCGAACCAGCTTCGTCTAAAGCATCGATGGCTTTATCCGGAAAACAACGATCGGTTATGTAGCGCTCGGTAAGTCTTACGCAAGCGTTAATGGCTTCGGGGGTGTACCTTACGTTGTGGTGATATTCGTATCGCTCCTGAATATTTTCAAGAATCTGTAAAGTTTCTTCCGGAGTAGTTGGATCCACCATTACCTTTTGGAAACGACGTTCAAGAGCACCATCTTTTTCAATGCTCTGACGATATTCGTCCAGCGTGGTAGCGCCTACACACTGAATTTCGCCCCTTGCCAAAGCAGGTTTCAGCATATTGGCCGCATCCAGCGAACCCGGAGCGCCACCGGCACCCACAATGGTGTGAATTTCGTCGATAAACAAAATTACATCCGGATTTTTTTGCAATTCATTCAGAATGGCTTTGATACGTTCTTCAAACTGTCCACGGTATTTTGTACCTGCCACTATCGATGCCATATCAAGCGAAACCACACGTTTATCGAATAGCACGCGCGATACACGTCGCTGAATGATGCGCAATGCAAGACCTTCTACGATAGCCGATTTACCTACCCCTGGATCGCCAATCAACACAGGATTATTTTTCTTACGCCGGCTCAGGATTTGTGCCAATCGCTCAATTTCTTTTTCACGTCCCACGATAGGATCAAGACGATTTTCGAGCGCAGCCTTTGTTATGTCCACCCCAAAAGAATCGAGAGCAGGTGTATCACTCTGTTTTGATGCTTGCCTCGACTGTGATTTTGGTCGACCTTTTAATTCATCATCCTCATCGTCGTCCTGAAAATCAGAGCTCATCATAGAAGGCGTTTCAGGACTTTCGATATATGTTTTGGCCTTTTCGTAAGTCATGTGTTCGGAGGACAAAGTATCGACCGCCAGATTGTTTTTTTCTTTCAGAATGGCCAACAACAGATGTTCTGTATCAGCAACTTCTACCGAAAGTGAACGCGTTTCCAATTCCATTATTTTTTTTATGCGTTCAGTGCTTTTCAGTGTAAGAATAGCTTCTCCGGTTGGCTCTTTATCGGTACGGATTTTACTTTCGATGGTTTGTTTCACCTTGTTTATATCAACATTGGACTGAATTAATATATCAATTGCTTTTCCTTTGCCATTGCGAAGCAAGCCAAGCAAAAGATGCTCTGGTCCCACGAAGTCATTTCCAAGTCTTTCGGCTTCCTGCGTGCTATATAGCAATACGTTATGTAATTGTTCAGAATAATTTGTTGTCATATATATATTTTTTTTGCTATTCATTCTACAAATTTAATCAAAAGTTTGAAGTTCAATCTCCGGGTAGGAAATTTATTCCGTGAAATATTGTTTCAAAAATAATACCGATAAATAAAGAAAAGAAATATCGGTAATTATGTCAGACTGAAAAATAAACGAGAATTTTTAATTAGATTTGCAGGCTTTTATTTTAAAATTTAATGTAAATCTATTTGTGTAGAGATATATGGAGTCGTTTCACTGAAATTCAAATTCCATAGT
>JAYFRI010000215.1:0-12055 GCA_034926015.1 Paludibacter sp.
TGTCGGCCGGAACAGGAAGATCGGCACCACTTCCAGCTTCAAGGTAAACCAAGCGCATACCCAGCAATTCGCCGGCAATGGCGGTGGACAAAGCAATTTCATTTTTTTCGCGTGGGATGGTCATAGTGTTGCTCATGTACGCTACTGAACTGGTTTTACCACCATCCACAAGCAAGTAGGCTGTCGGGATGACTTCGATGCCGGTGTCTTTTATCGATTTTGCCGAATTTACATGCTGACCAATTAAAAATTCAGCATTACGTCCTGAGAGAAGAGACAGAAACAGCAGAGCATCGGCTTTTTTGCTAAACTGAGTTGCATTGCCGGGAAACAGAACAACATCTACTGTTAGTTCTTTTTTGAGGATGTCAATCAACGTATCGATAGATGTATTGATGTGACTTCCTCCCACAAATACAAAATCGGGAGTATGCGTTTTGAGTAAAGAAACAATGTTTGTAAGATGTGCATCTTTGCAACAATCCGGATCAAGCAATACGGCTATTAGCTTTTGTCCTTTGTCGCGATTCAATAATATCTTTTTGTAAATTGAGTTTTTCATTCTTTTTTCATCGTTGTTTATGCAATACAGTAAACAAGGTTGTAATTGTTTCTTACTTTATAATACAGATCATAAACATCCTTACAGGGGAGATGTTCGGCCTTTATGTATCCCTCGTCTTTCAATTCGAAAGGGAAAATATGAAGTTGTTTCGCAAAATCGACAGCGCTATCGCCTATAATTTTGAACAATGCTTCTTTTGCCGACCATGCCAACTGTAGTTTAACTGAATTCTCTTCGTCGTACAGTTCTTTTTGCTCGGTAGGGTTAAGAAAGCGTTTGTAAACCTGAACGATCTTTTCTGTAGGACACTCAATGTCGATGCCTGTTTTATGTTCGGGGTGTGCTATCAGTGCTAACCATTTTTTACTGTGCGAGATGCTTAAAAATGTCTTTTCGTCTTTTAGAAAAGGTTTCCCGGATGTATCGTAAACAATCATTTTTTCGTCGGCCAAAAGTTGGTTAATGGCTACACGGGCAGTTAAAAATTCAATTTTTCGTTTATCTGTCTTTATACTTTCGTATTCAGTTTTGTAGCATTCAAAGTTGCTGAGCATCCCAATTAATTCATCTGCCGATTCAGTTATGTCCCAAATCAAAATGTCGGCATTGTTCGATTTAAATTGTTCGTAAATCATTTTTTCCACTCAAAACTTTCCATTAAACGCACCATGTCTTCACGAATGTAGTCAACCATTGGGGCAATAGAATCCTTGTTGGGTACATTGTTGAAATACAAAGCTCCCCGAACGAAATGTTGAGTGCTGTCGGTTAGAGTAAACTGAACTGACGATGCAGCATTGCCGGTAATATCGTAAAAAACGCCATACACCTTCTTTTCAGGGTGCTCAAAAACTCTTTCGGAAATACCATCGGCTTTCACCGAATGTTTGTACACATATTTGCGGGCATCTTCGCTCAGTTCGTACAAATTGGAATGAATTGCTTTGTAGCTACAATAAACACTTGCATTCAGGTACGGATATTGAATGTCGATCCAGTATTGTTCACCATTTTCAGCACGCGAAACTATTTTCGCAATTCCCGATAAATCAAATTTGTAAGGAAGCTGAAGTGTGTCGATGCTCCGATAGCTATGTTCGGGCAAATCGACTCTGAAATATCCATAGGGTTTTGGCATGTACGACTCGGCACATGAGATAAACAAAAAAGCAAAAAAACAGATTGTTATATATTTAAAACGCATATCGTGTTTGTTTTATGTGTTTCCCCAAAAATGAAGGTTTAAAAATTCAGTTTACATAATGTTGGCCTTGTCATCATTCTCATCGAAATTGTCTTTGAGGTACAATTTCACTTTCTTTATCCTGCGATTATCCACTGATAGCATTTCAAAAATATAGCGTCCATAACCGATTCGTTCGTTTTTCGAAGGGATTTCTCCTTTTATTTCGAGTATCAAACCTGCCAGCGTTTCAACTTCGTCGGCTATTTTTGAAAAATCGTTTTCTTCAATTTCTTCAATTTTAAAAAAGTCGTTCAGCTGAATTTTTGCTTCGAAAATAAAAGTGTGATTGTCGATTTTTGTAAAAAGCTTTTCGTCTTCGTCGTACTCATCGCTGATGTCGCCTACAATTTCTTCAAGGATATCTTCGAGCGTTACCATGCCCGAAGTACCACCATATTCGTCAACCACTATGGCTAAATGGACTTTATTTTTCTGAAATTCGCTCAGTAAATCGTCAATTTTTTTTGTTTCGGGAACGTAATAGGCCGGACGCACGAGGCTCTGCCAGCGGAAATTAGCTGATTTGTCGATATGCGCCAAAAGATCTTTGGCATAGAGTATTCCTTTAATATTATCGCGTGTGCCTGAATATACCGGAATGCGTGAATAGCCGTGTTTTATGATGGAGTTCAACAGCTGATTGTACGGTATTTTTATGTCTACATCTACCATGTCAATCCTTGAAGTCATTATGTCAACTACCTGAATATTCCCGAATTTAATAATGCCTTCGAGCATTTCAGTGTCTTCATCTTTGCTGTTCGATGTCAGTTCGAGCGCCTGCGACAATTCGTTCATTGAAATATTGTTTTTGCTTATTTTCGACAAGCGTGTGTTCACAATGGAGGTAGAATTTACAAGTAAACTGACAAATGGTCCTAAAAGTTTTTCGAGAAAAAAGAGAACGCCAACCGTTTTGTAAGCAGTGGATTTGGCAAACTGAGTGGCATAAATTTTTGGAGTTATTTCGCCAAACAGCAAAATAAGAAAAGCAATAAGAATGGTTTGCAAAAGAAAACCCAGAAACGGTGTTGTTTCGAAGCTAACTACTGAATTCGCAAAAAAACTAAGAAGAATAATAAGCGTTACATTCACAAAATTACTGCTTATCAATATGGTAGCCAATAATCTTTGCGGGTTTTCGAGCAGATGTAATATCTTTCGATCCGATTTTGTATTGTTGTTGCTTATTTCATTCTGGGTTTGTGGGTCGAGCGAAAAAAAAGCAACTTCGCCGGCCGAAATGAGAGCTGAAATACAAAGTAAAAGCAGGCTTATCACCAATGCCGCGATTGCGGTAACATCGATAGGAGAAAAACCAATGGTTGCAAGGTTTAAATATAGTGATTCAGTTTCCAATGCGTATTCTGTTATATATGAATGCTATAGTTTTTTTATGGTTTTACCGAGACAATTTTGTCGACAACAAACTTATTCACGCCTCTCCAGGGCAAAGTCCCCAGGTATTCGCGATAATGCAATTCAACTTCTTTACCACTACAGCGCATCAGCGAGTCGGCCACCTGTTTATCTTCCACAGAAAATGAGAATTCGTAGGATTGAATCGTGCCGCCGGCTTGCGAACGAAAACCACTTTGAATCATTTTACCTTCGTAGGTTTTAAAAATATAGCCTTTGTGTACGAAATAATTAATTTCACCTGCTTTAACTCCTTCTCCGAAAACAAAATAGAACCTAAAATAAATAAATACAGCGAAAAGAATGACAATAAGGGTAGACCCTATCATTATTATTTTTTTTATTTTTGGATTCATGATGGAATTTATTTTCTCGCAAATATAGCCATATTTTTTGTTTCGTTCTAAAAACTAATTAAAAAGAACAGAATTATTCCATAAAATTTCTAACTTTACTGCGAAATTATATGTTTCATTTCAAAGCACGTTTATTATTATTTTTGAAATAATCTATTAAAAAACAATATATTATGGAACCCAAATTAGTTACATTGGCTATTCGCACTTATCAGAGAGCTCAAATGATAAAAAGCGTTTTAGAGGAAAATGGAATTGAAACCGTAATACACAACCTGAATATCGAACAGCCAGAACTGGCTGTGGGAGTGAGAGTACGCATTAAAGACTCCGATTTGCCCAGAGCGCTTGAAATTGTAGAAGAAATGGAAAAGGCCTGTGAATCAGAGACCGAGACTCGTGCTGTGCAGCAGGTGCTTATTCCAATTGACTTTGCCGATCCTGTAGATAAAACAATCGACTTTGGCTTTCATTTTGCTCAGAAATACAATGCCGAAATCGTTTTTCTTTACGTGTATTTCAGTCCTGCATTTACAATCTCGGCGCATAACGATTTGAATACTTATAGCATTAGCGATAGCGAGTTGCTTCGCCGTATCATTAGTTCGGCCAATGCCGATGCAGAGAACATGGGGAATTTACTTAAAAAACGAATCGCAAACGGCGAACTTCCCGATATAAGCTATAGTTTCGAATTGAAAGAAGGCGTGCCCGAAGATGAAATTCTTGATTATTGTAAAAAAAATAACCCTGTTTTAGTCGTGATGGGTTCGCATGGAAAGTCGGTTAATACAGAATTGATAGGCAGTGTGACTGCCGAAGTTATGGAGTCGACCGCTTCACCTGTTTTTGCAGTACCTGTAGAGGTGCAAATGAAAACCCCGGATGAAATAAAACGGGTGGCTTATCTTACAAATTTTGATCAGAAAGATTTGATAGCCATTGATAAAACAATAGAACTCATAGGTGCCGAAGGACTCGAAATTTATTTTATTCATGCATCCGAAAAAAATGAAGCATGGAGTGAAGTAATGCTGGCCGGTATAAAAAGCTATTTTTCATCACATTATCCGGGCATAAAAACTCATTATGCACTTATTGGACCCGATAATTCACCTGATCTGATTGATAATTATCTGAAAATGAAAAATATTGATTTGCTTGCATTCAATACCCGCCGTCGTAAGCTTTTTTCGCGACTTTTTAATACCGGACTTGCTTATAAGTTGGTGCTGAATTCAGATACTTTGCTGTTTATAACACATATCTGATCTGTAAAAGTAGGAAGCTGTTTTTCTGAGTATGCTTTTTATTGTTTTAGGTTCGAAAACTAAAATAAGTAATTGTCAAAATAGCTAAAAATATTTGTTAGGTGCTTAAAAACAAAGCGTTTGTAATGCAAAAGTTTAAATTCAATAAACTGCTTTCGTTATTCGTTTTTTTTTACGAAATTTGCAGACTTAAAAATACGGAATTGAGAACAGTAATTTTAAGATAAAATCAAGGTGAAAGATACAAAGTACATTTTTGTAACCGGTGGAGTAACTTCATCGTTAGGTAAGGGAATTATTGCGGCATCGCTAGGTAAATTATTACAAGCTCGTGGCTTTAGAGTAACAAATCAAAAATTAGATCCATATCTGAACGTGGATCCGGGAACATTAAACCCCTACGAGCACGGCGAATGTTACGTAACGGTTGATGGACACGAAGCTGACCTTGATTTAGGGCATTACGAACGTTTTTTGGGCGTGGAAACACATAAAGCCAACAATGTAACCACCGGACGTATTTATCAGAATGTAATCAACAAAGAAAGGCGTGGAGATTATCTGGGTAAAACAGTGCAAATTATTCCGCACATTACCGACGAAATAAAGCGCAACATTAAAATGTTGGGCAGCAAAGGAGACTTCGACTTTGTAATTACCGAAATCGGGGGAACTGTGGGCGACATTGAGTCTTTGCCTTATATCGAAAGTGTTCGTCAGTTGAAGTGGGAACTCGGCAAAAACTGTTTGATCATTCACCTTACTTACGTACCTTATTTGGCAGCAGCCAAAGAACTTAAAACAAAACCTACACAGCATTCGGTGAAAGCTTTGCAGGAACAAGGTGTTCAGGCCGACATTCTTGTGTTGCGTACCGAACATAATATTTCACCTGAAATAAGGAAGAAAGTCGCACTGTTTTGCAACGTGGATACAACTGCGGTGATGCAATCTATCGATGTACCAACGATTTACAGAGTTCCGCTCAATATGCAGCACGAAAAGCTGGACGAGGTGGTGCTCACAAAAATGGGCTACAATCTCGAAACAACTCCTCAGGCTGACATGCAAAAATGGACAGCTTTTGTTGAAAAGCTCGAAAATGCAGCAGAAGAAGTACGTATTGCTATCGTAGGGAAATATGTTCAGCTTCCCGATGCTTATAAATCGATTACTGAATCCTTGCTTCATGCAAGTGCTTACAACAACAAGAAATTAAAACTTGATTTTGTGTTGTCGGACAAATTGACAGACGAAAATGTACTGAAAAAGCTCCATAAAGCAGATGGCATTGTTGTTGCTCCCGGATTCGGACAGCGTGGTATGGAAGGGAAATTTGTAGCATTGAAATATGCCCGCGAAAATAATGTTCCATGTCTGGGTATATGTATGGGGATGCAAACCATGTCGATTGAATTTGCGCGTAATGTGCTCGGATACGAAGATGCCAATAGCACTGAGATTGATCCATCGACACCTCATAATTTGGTGGATATAATGGAAGAGCAGAAAGATATTCTCGATCTGGGTGGAAGTATGCGTTTGGGTGCGTTTAAATGCAAGCTCAAAAAAGGTTCGAAAGCATTTGATATTTACAAAAAAGAAAACATAAGCGAACGTCATCGTCATCGTTATGAATTTAATAATGCTTACAAGGATGAATTTGAAAAAGCCGGAATGAGCTGTAGCGGTTTAAATGAAGCTTCCGATTTGGTCGAAATTATTGAGCTAACGTCTCACAAGTGGTATATTGGAGTTCAGTTTCATCCCGAATACAGTAGCACAGTAATCAATCCACATCCTTTGTTTATTAGTTTCATTAAGGCCGCTATCGATAAGTAGTTGATTAACCGTATAAAAATAGTAAAAAATATAATTTATTTGAAAAAATTTAAGAATGGATAAAAACACAATTGCAGGGTTTGTGCTTATTGCGCTTATTCTTGTTGGATTTTCGGTAATGAACCGACCCAGTGAAGAGGAATTGGCCAAGCAAAAACAATACAAAGATTCAATCCAACTCGTTGAGCAACGACGCATTGAAGCTGAAGTAGTACAGCAAAAAAACGACACATTGCTAAATGTTGATGCTGTGAATGTAAACGACACAACAGCTGCCAGCATGGTGGCTGATGCTTTTGGCGATTTCAGCGTTGCAGCCACCGGCGAAGAAAAGTTTATAACACTCGAAAATGAACTTATAAAGCTTACAATCAGTACTAAAGGAGGTCGTGTTTATTCGGCTATGCTGAAAAACTATAAAACACACGATTCATTACCACTTGTTTTGTTCGATTCACAGGAAGCTAATTTCGGATTTACACTTGTTACCAACAACAATCGTGTAGTAAATACATCGAATCTTTATTTCGAATCGGTAGGTGGAATAAAGAAGGATGCTCAAGGTAATCAGCAGCTTGCCATGAGGTTGAAAACGACAGGTGAAGCATACCTCGATTTTGTTTATACATTGCCACGGAAAGACTATATGCTTAGCTTCGGTATGAAAGCTAATGCAATGAATACGGTAATGCCTGCCGGTACTAATTTCCTTGAAATGCAGTGGATTTCCAAAATCCGTCAACAAGAGAAAGGACGTAAGTTTGAAGACCGCTATTCCAGTCTCAATTACAAATATGTGGCCGACGACGTAGAAAACCTGAGCGAGTCGAAAGATGACGATAAAAAACTACCTAATAAAGTTAAATGGATTGCATTTAAGGATCAGTTCTTTAGCAGCATTATTATTGCCGATGATGCTTTTACTTCTACAACTCTGTCCAGTAAACTCGAAAGCGAACAAAGCGGATATCTGAAAACATACAATGCCGAAATGACAGTTGTTTTTGACCCCACAGGAAAAACTGCAACAAACTTCAAAATATTTTATGGGCCAAATCAGTACAAAGTTTTATCGGCATACGACAAAGAGTTGAAAGGCGACGATAAACTATCGTTACGCAGTTTGGTGCCACTGGGCTGGGGAATATTCGGTTGGGTCAATCGTTTTGCCATTATCCCAATGTTTAATCTTTTTAGTACTTTTATTTCCAATTTTGGGATCATTATTTTATTAATGACCATAGTGATTAAGTTGGTGTTGTATCCGCTTACTTACAAATCATATGTTTCGAGCGCCAAAATGAGGGTGCTTAAACCAGAGATTGACGAAATAAACGCGCGTATTCCTGCCGATAAACCAGCCGAACGTCAGAAAGCAACAATGGAGCTTTATAACAAAGTGGGAGTAAGCCCGATGAGTGGTTGTTTACCTACTTTGCTTCAAATGCCTATTTTGTTTGCAATGTTCAGCTTTTTCCCGGCAGCTATCGAACTTCGTCAGGAAAGTTTCTTGTGGGCTGACGATTTATCGGCCTACGATGCCATAGTAAGCTGGAGTGGAAACATCCCGTTGATAACTGAATACTTCGGAAATCATATCAGTTTATTTACTTTGTTGATGACCATTGCCACACTTATTTCTACTAAACTGAATATGGCCAACACTGCTACCCCCGATCAGCCGGGAGCAGGAATGATGAAGTGGATGATGTATCTGATGCCTGTAATGTTCATGTTTATTTTTAATAATTATGCATCCGGGTTGAGTTATTATTATTTTGTGTCTACTCTTATTTCTATTGCGCAGACTTATGCCATACGAGCTACTGTGGACGAAAAGAAACTGCTTGCGCAACTGCATGCTAAACGGGCAAACAATGCTAAGAAACCTGCCAAAAAGGGAGGCTTTATGGAAAGACTCGAAAAAATGCAACGTGAACAGCAAAAAGCGATAAAAAATAAGAAATAAACGATTTCTAACAAATAAATTAAAAGCGCAGAAATCAAAGTTCAAACTTTGGCATTTGCGCTTTTTCTTTCTTATATAAAAAACTTTTCAGATGAAAAAAACAATCCTTCTAAGTCTTATCGTTATTGTAGTTGGTGGTTTTACCTCGTGCAAAAAAAACAAGCGGTTCGAAGTGCCGGAAGATATAGAAAAAATAGAAGTGAAGGTTCATCGCTTCGATATTGACTTTTTAAAACTCGACACAAATAATATTGATGCCGGAATAAAGGAACTGTATCGTCGGTATCCTGATTTTATGAGTATTTACACCGGTGATATACTTGGAGTTAATCCACACGATACGGCTCAGGTGGGTGATTTGGTCCAGGTTTTTTTATCAGATACGGTTTTTAAATCGGTCAACGAAAAAACTTTAGCTGTATTTGCCGATGAGTCGTCATTTGAACAACAGCTTTCGGCAGCCTTTACGAACCTTCATTACTATTTTCCTGAAATGAAGATCCCTGAGATTTATTTTTTTGTGTCAGGCTTCAATCGTTCTCTTCTTTTTGATAATGAAATGATAGGAGTGGGAACTGATATGTTTTTAGGTGTTGATTATACTCGTTACCAAAGTTTTACCTATCAATATTTGATCAACAATATGCATCCTCAGAGTATTACTCCTTCGGTAATGAAAGGGTGGTTATATAATAATTTTCCTTATGTTCCGGCTGAAGAGCGCTTGCTCGAAAACATGCTTTACCGGGGTAAAATTATGTTTTTGCTTTCGGTGTTGATGCCCGACGAAACGCCTGATTTATTGATGGGCTATGAAAAGAATCAATGGGAGTGGAGTCGAAAGTACGAAAAACAAATTTGGGAAACTATAATTGATAGAAATGATTTGTTTTCGTCCGACCTAATGTTGATAAAGAAATATATAGATGAGGCCCCATTTACTGCAACTGTTTCGCAAGAATCGCCGGGAAGATTAGGGGTTTGGCTCGGTTGGCAGATTGTTCAGAGTTACATGGACAAGCATCCTGAAGTAACATTGAGAGCATTAATGTTTGATAATAATTATAAGCAGATATTTGATAAGTCGGGTTATCAGCCCTGATAAGTGGCAATGAATTAGGTAAAAAAAGACTTGAACAGATTATTGTTCAAGTCTTTTTTAATGCAGTTTTTTAATTATACCGGACTGATCGCTTCTGATGGACAAACATCAGCACAAGTTCCACAATCGGTGCAGATATCTGCATCAATAACATAGATATCACCTTCCGAAATCGCGTCAACAGGACATTCGCTGATACAAGAACCACAAGCGATACAATCTTCTGAAATTACGTAAGCCATTTTCTTAAATTTTTTGTTAGTACTAATTAGTTTTGCAAAAGTAAAACATTTTCTATATCTAAAAAAACTTTTTAAGGCCTATTTTACAGTAAAATTTCAAAAACTGTAATTTCTAATGTTTTTTTTCAACACAAAATATTTAAATGAACAGGCTGATAGTTGGCTACCAAAGTCAGCTACATGATTATGTCCTTCTGATGGCATAAATCACTGTTAAGCAATTAGCCAATGAATTGTATATTTTCCGCAAAGTTCTTGTATTTTTAAAAAGATATGTTTTTTCGAATTTATTTGTAAAACATGGAAGTTGCATTTCAACTACAGTGAATAATATTGAAATTCGTTATTGAAACAGTGTGTTTCTGATTGTAATGCTATTTTATACTTGCAAAAGAGTAGAAATAACTAAAAAACCGCATCAAAGATTTACTTTTTTTAATTTAAATTCTATCTTTGTAGTTGTCAATCATAATTTAGCCGTATATTTATGTTTTCTGTCATTATCCCGCTGTACAACAAAGCTCCATATATCGAAAAGGCAATTCGTTCGGTAACCGCTCAAACCTGTCGAGACTTTGAGTTGATAGTGATTGACGATGGCAGTAAAGATGGAGGATTCGAAACAGCAAAAAAGTTGCTTGATGTGCTGACTCCCCCTTTAGGGGGTTGGGGGGCAACTTGTCAAAAGAATCAGGGAGTTTCTGTTACCCGCAATAATGGTGTTAAGTTGGCCAAATATGACTATATCGCATTTTTGGATGCCGACGATTGGTGGGCACCTACCTATTTGGAGGGAATGAAGAATTTGATAGCGCAATATCCCGAAGCCGGCATTTATGGTAGTAGCTATTTTAAAGTGAAAAACGGCAAATATATTCCGGCCAATATAGGCGTGGAGGCAGGTTTTCAACAGGGTTTGATCAACTATTTTCAGGTATATGCCAAAACACTTTGGATGCCCTTATGGACAGGTGCTACGGTAATAAAGAAAAATATATTTCATGAGAATAATGGATTTAAACCCACATTGAAGTTGGGGGAGGATTTTGATTTATGGGTGAGGGCGGCTCTGAAATATCCGGTAGCTTTTCTGAATAAACCGTTGGCTTATTATAATCAGGATGTGGAGCAGGCCAATAGAGCCATAGGAACAAAGCTGCACAAACCACAGGAGCACATGTTATTTGCCCTGAAAGAACTTTACGAAACTGAGAAACCGGACTCTGATTTAAAACACCTGATGGATGCATTAAGGGTGTATGGGTTATTTCCCTATTATTTGAATAAGTCGACAAGGAAAGAAGCATTGGAGCAGTTGGCCCGGGTGGACTGGAGTAAACAGTCTACTGCTGCTTATCGACAATACTATCGAACTCCGGTATGGCTACTAATTTTGAAACAAAATATTATACAATTGGCGTGGAAGCTGAAACAAAAAATAAAATGAAGGTTGCCTATTTGTTTGGTTCGCTCAATAGAGGCGGTACCGAAACATTGTTACTCGATGTCTGTCGTTCGTTGAGTAAAGAAGAATTTGAGGCGATAGGGGTTTATCGTAAAAAGGGACAACTCGAAGAGGCTTTTGTTCAATCGGGTATTCCTTTTTATTTCCTTCCGGTAACTAGAAATTACATGGCTTATCTTATCGGTTTGCGAAAATTATTCATCAAACAGCAAGTAACCATTGTTCATGCGCAACAACCACTTGATGCACTGCTGGCTTATTGTGCTACATTGTTTACGGGGATAAAAATAATTCTGACTCTTCATGGTTTCGATTTTCGGAGCAATGGACACAAAAGTTTGTTGCTGTCGTTTATTTTAAAACGCACAAATGTCAATATCTATGTAAGCAACTATCAACGAAAATATTATAGCGATAGGTATGGTTTACATGCTGAGAAACAGCTGGTGCTGTATAATGGAATTGATAGTTCCAAAATAGAACTGTCGTCCAACCGATTATCAAAACACATTACCCTTCGTGACGAACTTGAACTGCCTGAAAATTTATTGTTGTTGGGCACGGTTGGTAATTTTAAT
>JAYFRI010000079.1:0-15800 GCA_034926015.1 Paludibacter sp.
TCTATATTCGGCGAAAATAAGCACATGTTTCTTAATAAACCTATCCGAGTTCGGATTTCGAATGTTTGATACCCGATTTTTTATCTCAAAGTGACGATTTCGATACTTTTATAACCGACTTTGAAGCAAAAATATTCAAAATACCTGTCCCGACCCATAATTTCATATGAAAAAGGTTCGATTTCAAGTGAATAAGTACCGACCGGGTAGGCTTTATCCACAGTTGTCTTTTATCCGAAGGATAATCAACTTGTTTTAATTGAAGCAGCCCGTATGTAGCACAGCCAGGTTACAGTTCTTCGGTTGTTTTGGTTGGCTCATCGTCCGTAGCCACGCTTGTTTCGCTGTCGTTATCGGGGAGAATTTCCTCTTCGTTCTCTTCCGGAGTTTCCGTTTCGGCAACAGGCAGTGGGTCGGTTGTGACTTGTTCGGTTTTTGCAGGTAGCGTTTTGGCCGGGCCAAAAAAGAAACGAACTGTTTTAGCCGTGAGCCAGGTAACTCCTGCAAAATAAAGCAAGACCAGAAAAATCCATTGGAAGTAGAAGAGTCCCGTGTTGCGTGGAATAAATACATTGCCTTTGAAAATACCTTCCATAGGAACGTAAAGGTACAGAACGTCGATAAAATACTGTCCCATATTGCTCAGGTATTTCAGCCCGTTATCGTCAATTCTGGTTTCGAAGTGAAGCATGTGCTCCGAACTCAGGTTCAGAAAAAAGATAGTATGAAACGCCAGTAACTGAACCAGCGTGAAGATATAAAGGGTTAGTTTTTTGTTGCGGAGGAAAAAATAAGCCACCAGCGTCGTCACGGCAAAAATGGCCGACTGTATAAGAATTGGTTTAATAAATTCGTTGCTTATGCTTTCGAGGTAGTTGAATCCTGCCTTATCGAGCAGTTTACTCATCCATAAGCCAACTAAATTGAGCGAAAAGTTTAGAAAAGTCCAGGTGAATATGTTTTTTACTAAATAATTTATATCGGTTTTTTCTATTTTCATTTTGCCAGACAATTTATAAGTGTTTATATTTCAGTATTTATCGAAATATTTTAATCGGACGCAAATTTACTACAAACTATTTATATTTAAGGTTTTTTTTTGCGCAATTTAATTAAAAACACCAAAGTTGGTTGTGGAAATAATAATACCAAATTCAGCTTATTGAGAGTGTATCGTTGTCTGATGGGGTCAGGCATGGCATAAAGGGCTTTATATATCATGAGAAACCCGAAACAAAACAAGCTCCGATGCAATTGTCGGAGCTTGTTCTGTTTCATTTTGTAATGTATTTATTAATCTACAATAATAGGTTTGTATTTTGGTACAAGTGTTTTCATTACCACCCAGCCAATAAGATAAGCTACGGCACAGAACGAAAACACAATTGTGTATCCCGGTGTTTTGCTTCCCCATTCCACTAAGCTGTAATCGAAGAGAACGCCACTTCCTTTATTGATAATGAACGAACCAATACCGCCGGCCATTCCACCAATACCGATAATGGTGGCTACAGCCGATTTTGGGAACATATCGCCTACAGTTGTGAAAATGTTAGCCGACCATGCCTGATGTGCTGATGCTCCAAGACCAATGAGTAAAACAGGAACCCAGAAAGCAAAATTACCAAGTGCCGAAAAATGTCCGAAGGGTTGTGCCAACAATACCAAAAGCGGGACAAACGCAATAATCAGCATGGCACGCATACGGCCTGCATACGGGTTCATTCCTCTGTTGATAAATAAGGTAGGGAATTTTCCGCCAAAAACCGAACCGAAAACAGTAATTGTGTACAATACTCCGATAGGTAAAGCTACTTCGGAAGGCGACATTCCGTACTCGGCTTTTAAATAAGCCGGAGTCCAGAAAAGGAAAAACCACCAAACGCCATCAGTCATAAATTTACCAAAAGCAAATGCCCAGGTCTGTTTGAATTTCAGCGCTTGTCCGAATGTCATTTTCTTTACTGCCACTGTTTCATCGGCTGTTACCTTGTCGGTAATGTCATCCTGATGGATATAGGCTCTTTCGGCATCATTTACCTTTTTATTGGTTTCAATAGGTTTGTAAAAAATTAGCCATGCTGCCAACCACAGAAATCCTACAGCTCCAATTACAAGGAAAGCTGTTTCCCAACCCCATGCTTCGGCCATAAAAGGCACGGTCATAGGCGCTAAAATAGCACCCACATTGGCGCCCGAGTTGAAAACACCTGTTGCAAAGGCGCGGTCGCGTTTCGGGAAGTATTCTGCTGTAGCTTTTATGGCTGCAGGGAAGTTAGCCGATTCGCCAAATGCCAATAAAATACGTGCAATAACAAACATTGCAACACTCACCAACGAAATAGTCGCTACAATTTCTCCACTGGCATTGGTCAATCCTTTTGCATCGGGTATTCCTGTCCACCATTCGGTAGCCAAACCACAAAGTGCGTGAAGCATGGCTGCCACCGACCATACTGCTATGGCCCAGGCATAACCTTTGCGTGTACCCAGTTTATCTACAAATCTTCCTGCAAATAACATTGAAACAGCATAAGCCAGCGAGAAAATAGCTGTAATGGTACCGTAATCGCTATCTGTCCAATGAAATTCATCGGCCAGAATAGGTTGTAAGAGAGACAAAACCTGACGGTCGAGATAGTTGATTGTTGTTGCAAAAAACAGCAACGTACAAATCGTCCATCTGTACTGAGTCATTTTTTCGTTGATTTTTCCAATTGTACTCATAGATTATTTTTTGATTTTTTTGATGATTTCTAACGCATTGCTGCAAAGTTGGGTGATACCAGCCCAGTCGCCTGCTTTTATCATGTCGGCAGGGAAAAGGTTCGACCCCATACCCACGCAGGTAACTCCCGCATCGAACCAAGTTTTGAGGTTGGCTTCTTCGGGTTTTACGCCACCTGTTACCATTAAGTTCGACCATGGCATTGGCGCTTTCAGTCCTTTTACGAAGCCCGCTCCCAATACATCGCCCGGGAATACTTTGCAAATATCGCAACCGGCTTCCTGTGCAAAGCCAACTTCCGAAACCGAGCCACAGCCCGGAGCATAAGGCACCAGTCGGCGGTTAGCCACTTTGGCCACATCCGGATTAAAGAGTGGTCCTACAATGAAGTTGGCACCCAATTGCAGGTAAAGCGAAGCCGTAGGCGCATCAACGATCGAACCGATACCCATAATCATTTCGGGGCATTCTAGGGATGCATATTTCACTAATTCGCCAAAAACTTCGTGTGCAAATTCGCCACGGTTTGTAAATTCGAAAACACGTACACCACCTTCATAACAGGCTTTTACTACCTGTTTGGCTATTTCAATATCGCTGTGATAAAAAACAGGTACCATACCGGTTTCTTTCATAGCTGTCATTACCTGGATTTTTGAAAATTTCATATTTTTCGGCCTCCCCCGACCCCTCCAAAGGAGGGGGGAATGAGCTTGGCAAGTTTTAGTTGTTGTATATAAATTACATATAAATGTTTTTTGAAGTCTCCCCTTCGGGGGAGATTTAGAGGGGCTTTATCTCTGTACTCTTCCGCTGGCATCACCTCCTGCCAAAGCTTCAACTTCTTCTATCGAAACAAGGTTGAAATCACCGTTCACGGTATGTTTCAATGCCGAAGCAGCTACAGCAAATTCCAATGCTTCGCCCTGGTTTGGCTTTGTTAATAAACCATGAATCACACCACCGGAGAAAGAGTCGCCACCGCCTACTCGGTCGATGATCGGATTGATATCGTAACGTTTCGAGGTGTAAAATTCTTTTCCGTCGTAAATCATAGCTTTCCAACCATTGTGACTGGCCGAGAAGGATTCGCGCAAAGTAGAGATCACGTATTTAAAGTCAAACTCTTTGGCCATTTGCATAAAAATGCCTTTGTAGCCTTCGGCATCGGTATGTCCACCTTCCACATCTGCGTCGGGTTTGAATCCTAAGCAAAGTTCAGCATCTTCTTCGTTACCGATACATACATCCACATATTGCATTAACGGACGCATGATGGATTGTGCTTTTTCCTTCGTCCACAGTTTTTTGCGGAAATTTAAATCTACTGAAACAGTTACACCATGACGTTTTGCTGCTTCACAAGCTAATTTTGTTAATTCGGCAGCTGAGTCGGAGATGGCAGGTGTAATGCCCGACCAGTGAAACCAATCGGCACCTTGCATGATGGCATCGAAATCGAAATCGGCAATACCAGCTTCGGCAATAGCCGAGTGGGCACGGTCGTAAATCACCTTGCTTGGTCGCATCGAAGCGCCTGTTTCAAGATAATATATCCCAACGCGGTCGCCTCCACGTGCAATGAAATCGGTTTTTACACCATATTTGCGCAATGCGTTAACTGCCGACTGTCCGATTTCGTGTTTTGGCAGTTTTGATACAAAATAGGCATCGTGCCCGTAGTTGGCACAACTCACGGCAACATTTGCTTCTCCACCTCCGTATACAACATCAAATACATCCGACTGAACAAAACGTGTGCTACCCGGTGTTGACAAACGGAGCATAATTTCTCCTAATGTTACAATTTTTTTACTCATTGTTTTTTTGTAATATATAAATTATTAAAAATTGGTCGACCAAAAATAATACTTTATTTTTATTCGCACAAAATTAGACCATTCATTTTGTAATAATGTCTATTTTTTGATTAAGAATGTGTTCTTATTGATCAAAATCAGAATTTAAAGAAGTTTTTAGCATTGTTGTAGCTGATATCTTCCACCATTTTTCCAATAAAATCCAGTTCCTGATGTGGTAATAGTCCCATTTCAACATCATTACCGATTAAATTACACAAGGTGCGACGGAAATACTCATGACGCGGGTAGGAGAGGAAGCTACGCGAATCGGTGAGCATCCCTACGAATCGGCTCAGCAGGCCAAGCACCGATAGAGAATTCATTTGTCTTTCCATGCCTTCTTTCTGATCGAGAAACCACCAACCCGAACCAAACTGCATCTTTCCGGCTACAGTTCCGTCCTGGAAGTTGCCAATCATGGTAGCAATCATTTCATTGTCGGCAGGATTCAGATTGTAGAGAATCGTTTTCGTTAGTTTGTTCTGAATGTCAAGTCGGTTCAGAAATTTCGACATGGATTTGGCGGTATTGAACGTTCCTATCGAATCGAATCCGGTGTCGGCACCCAACTTGTTGAATAGGCGGGTATTGTTATTGCGGATAGCACCATAATGGAATTGTTGTGTCCAGCCCTTTTCCCAGTCCATTTCGGCAAAAATCACGAGCATTGCCGATTTAAATTTCAGCACTTCTTCGTGGGTTAATTCTTTTCCTCCGTATATTTTGTTGAAAATTGATTTAATTTCTGCTTCGGTGTAATCTTCGGCATAAAACTCTTCGATGCCATGGTCGGATAGCTTGCAGCCCTGAGCGGCAAAAAAATCCTGGCGCTTGCGCAAAGCCAAAATCATTTCATCGAAATTGGAAATACTTATTTCAGATACTTCGGACAATTGCTCTACATATGCGCGGAAAGAAGCTGCATCCTCCACAGCCATGGCTTTGTCGGGGCGCCAGGTTGGCAACATTTTTACTTCAAAACCATCATTTTTCGTTTTGATGTGATGTTCGAGTGAATCAATCGGGTCGTCGGTAGTACAAACCGTTTCCACATTGTACCTACGCATCATGTTACGTGCCGAATATTCAGGAGTTTGCAATTTTGCAGTGCATTCGTCGTAAATTTCGCGTGCAGTGTTGGGCGAAAGCAGTTTTTCTACTCCAAAACCGGTTTTAAGTTCCAAATGTGTCCAGTGATACAGCGGGTTTCGCATTGTATAAGGCACAGTTTCGGCCCACTTTTCAAATTTCTCCCAGTCCGAAGTGTCTTTCCCTGTGCAGTATTTTTCGTCTATCCCGTTGGTACGCATGGCGCGCCATTTATAATGATCGCCACCCAGCCATATTTCGGTAAGTGATTTAAACTGATGATCGTTGGCCACCATCGATGGAATTAAATGACAATGATAGTCAATGATTGGTTGCTTTGCTGCATGCTGGTGATAGAGCTGTTGAGCTGTTTCTGTTTGTAGTAAAAAATTTTCGTCTAAAAAGTTTTTCATGAGCGTATCCGTTTCAAAATATTAATATACGATTTTTGGAAAAATTATACTTATTTATTCTTTCAATTTTATTGGAAAATGGGTTTTTTAGGGCCATCTTTTCTAAAAATAGGGCTCAAAAACATGTTATAAAATATATTTTCGACCCTTTTTTTGAAAGATAAAATTGTAAGCCTGGCTTTATATTGTTGATAATTAATTTTATAATTAGTATTGATCTTGTGTTTTTATTCACCGTGTTCGCCCACGAAGATACAAAAAACTTTGATTTTACAAAATATGTTGTATTTTTGCAGTATATTTTTTCTGTGTACGCACACGAAATTATTAATTTTGATATGAAAAACCAAAATACAAAAATAAGAATAAAAGACATAGCCACAATGGCTGGTGTATCCGAAGGTACAGTGGACCGTGTGTTGCACGAGCGTGGCGAGGTGTCCGAGAAAAGCCGCGAGGCAGTTCAGAAGGTATTGGATGAGATCAATTATTCGCCTAATTTGTTGGCACGCTCGCTGGCTTCAAAGAAACATTATCATTTCACTTGCCTGATTCCAATGCACAAAGCCACTGATTATTGGGAAAGTGTAGAAAAGGGTTTCAGTCAGGCTGCGATTGATTATTTGCATTATAATATTCATATAGAACGAAAATACTTCAATCAGTTTGATGCCAATTCGTTTGTGGATGTGTCGAAAGAGTTGGTCAAAAGCCAGCCTGATGCAGTGATTATGGCGCCGATATTCAGAGACGAAACACTGGCTTTCACAAGGGAACTTCAGCAACTTGAAATCCCGTTTTCGTTTATCGATTCGATGATAGAGGATGCTGATTTTCTGACTTATTATGGGCAAAATTCTTTTCAGAGTGGTTATATAGCTGCCAAATTACTTTTGAACTCCTTGCCCAATGCAGCACAGGTGCTTGTGTTGCGTACCAACAGAAAAGGAGCTGTTTCCAATCAAACCATTGCTCGTATCAATGGCTTTATGAGTTTTGTGTCCGAAAGTAAGCTTTCGAATATTGAACTTATTCACCTCGAAATGAATGATGAAAACGAAGATGCCAATCGCGAAATTCTAAGCGATGTTTTTTCGAAAAACACAAACATAAAAGCGGCTATAACGTTTAATTCAAGGGTGTATCGGTTGGCCAATCACCTTGAAACACTACAACATGCTGATGTGAGATTGATAGGCTATGACTTGCTCCAAAAAAACGTCGACTATCTGAAACAGGATATTGTTTCTTATCTTATAGCACAACGTCCGGAGAAACAGGCTTATTTCACAATTAGAGATATGTGTGCCAAATTAATACTTAAGCAGAATATTACAAAAATTAATTACGTACCTATCGATATATTAATAAAAGAAAACATTGAAGACTATACGCAGTTTGGTGAATGAAACAGCCTGCGATAGACAGAATAGAATTCTGAGTACGCAAAAAATCAATACAGAGAAACCAAAATATAACAAGTAAATTTTATCATCATGAAATTAGGAAAATACAGTATCGGTGTGGGCGACAGATTTTCGCACCAGGGAGTTGCGCAACTGCGAGCCATAATGAAAGCCAACGAAACAGGGCTCGAAATAAGTCCCGTTTGGAATAAATCGAATCGCGAACACATTTACGTACACTCGCATCCGGCTGATGTACGCAAAGAGGCCGATGCTGCTGTAGCAAAATTAGGCTATAAAGGTCTCTACTTTGTTGATGCCGATCATATTAATTTGTCGACAGTAGCACCTTTTGTAGAAACAGCCGACTTCTTTACGCTCGACGTAGCAGCTTTTATCGGAAAACCAAGTAGCGAAGCCGATGTAGCTGCTTTTGTGGCTTCGTGCGAAAAGTACATGGGAGAACTTTTGATTCCCGGAATGGAAAAACCTTTGCACATTAGCATAGAAATGCTCGAAGCCATAGCTTCAAAATTTTTAGCTGCGACCCAACAAGCTTCTGAAATTAATAAATACCTTGTTGAAAACAAAGGTGTTGGTAATTTTATTACTGAAGTGTCGATGGACGAAGTGGAGGCACCTCAAACGCCTATTGATATGCTTTTTATACTTAAAATGTTAGCTGATAAGGGAGTCCCAGCGCAAACCATTGCTCCAAAATTTACAGGTAGATTCAATAAAGGAGTTGACTACCGCGGAGATTTGAAGCAATTTGCCCGTGAATTTGAAGAAGATGTATTGGTCATTGATTATGCAATAAAAGAATTTGGCTTACCCGAAGAACTGAAACTGAGTATTCACTCCGGTAGCGATAAATTTTCCATCTACCCGATTATGGCCGAAGTAATTCATAAATACGATAAGGGATTGCATCTTAAAACTGCCGGAACTACCTGGCTCGAAGAAGTTATCGGTTTGGCGGTGGCTGGTGGCGAAGGTTTGGACCTTGCGAAACAAATTTATGCCAATTCATTCAACCGCAGTGAAGAGCTTTGTGCACCTTATGCCGATGTTATTGACATCGACAATGCGCAGTTGCCTTCGGTTGAAGAGGTAAATACATGGACAAGCGAAAAGTTTGCCAATACCTTGCGCCATATTCCGGGACACGCTGATTATAATTCAAATTTCCGTCAGCTGATTCATGTTGCCTATAAAGTGGCAGCCGAAATGGGTGAAACGTATACAGGCTTGCTCGAAAAGTATAAAGTTATCGTAGGAAATTGCGTAGAAGAGAATATTTACGAACGCCATTTGAAACGCTTGTTTAATCTGTAAAATATCAAAAAAAGATTTGGGCTGATACTCAGGCCGGGACAAAACTCAGAGAGTGAAAAATAAGCTTAAGTTTAATATTAAAAAAACAATATTATGAGTAATCTTTTTGATGTAAAAGACAAGGTAATGGTCATTACCGGAGGTGGCGGTGTTTTAGGTCGGGGTATGACTGAATATATGTGTTCGCAGGGCGTAAAAGCTGCCATTATCGATCGTTGCCGCGATGCCGGACGAAATCTGGAAAAAGAATTACATGATAAAGGCTATATTGTCAAAAGTTATTGTTCCGATGTACTTGATAAAGAAGCGCTGGAAGCTACAGCGAATGAAATCATAGCCGATTTCGGCCAGGTGGATATATTGGTGAATGCAGCAGGTGGAAATATGGCTGGCGCTACAATCGGGCCGGACAGTACCATTTTCGATCTCGAAATAGATGCTTTTCGCAAGGTTGTTGATCTTAACTTGTTCGGTACAGTGTTGCCTACCATGGTTTTTGCTAAATATATGGTAGAAAAAGGGAAAGGAAGCATCATCAATATTTCTTCCGAATCTGCTCTTCGTCCGCTGACGCGTGTTGTGGGATATGGCGCTTCAAAAGCAGCCGTTACCAACTTTACTAAATATATGGCAACCGAACTGGCTACTAAATTTGGTGAAGGTTTACGCGTGAATGCCATGGCGCCCGGCTTTTTCCTGACGGAACAAAACCGTACTTTGATGACCAACCCGGACGGATCGCTTACTGCCCGCGGACATTCGATCATTGCTCATACGCCGTTCGGACGTTTTGGAACACCTGATGAATTGTTCGGTACGCTGCATTGGTTGTCGAGTGATGCATCTAAATTTGTTACGGGTACGCTCACTGTCATTGATGGTGGTTTTGATGTGTTTTGTATATAAACTCCTAACCCCAAAAGGGGAACTAAGTTGCTCATATTTATTTTGTTAAATATATAAATAAGTTAATAAAACAATACTAACATCTCTTTCTCCCCTTTAGGGGATGGGGGTTATTTTCATAATTATGATAGAATTAAAAAAAGACACAAAATACGCCCTGATGGTGGCTACCTCTATGGGCGTTCGCATTACGCCGCTGAATGGCCAGCCTGTGCACAGCAGTAAACTTTTCGAAATGGAGGTTTCGAGTGCCGAAACCAACGTTGCAAGTATATCATCCTATTTGGGTTTACCGGTTAAAGTGCTGACTACTTTTGTAAAAGATAGTCCTATAGCACAAATGATAAAAAATAATCTTCGTGCACGGAATATGGATTTCGAAGGAGTGGAGGTTCCACAAGGCAATCCCTGGGGTTATCGTCATCAATTTAACATTGCCGACAGTGGTTTTGGAACTCGTGGACCACGGGTATTGAACGACCGTGCAGGTGAAGTTGGTCGTACGTTGAATGTGAAAGATTTTGATTTGGAACGTATTTTCGTACAGGAAGGTGTTCAGATTCTGCATCTCTCAGGTTTAATTGGTGCGTTATCGGTTGAAACAAGCGAATTCTGTCTGGAACTGGCTCGCTATGCTAAGAAAACAGGAACCCGTATATCCTTCGATTTAAACTATCGTGCTTCATTTTGGAAAGGTCGCGAAAAGGAATTACGGGATATTTTTACTGAAATAGCTTCTGTGTCCGATATTCTGATTGGTAACGAAGAAGATTTTCAGCTTTGTTTGGGAATTAAGGGCCCTGAAGCCGGCGGTAAAGGTATTGAAGCCGAAATTGAAGGTTTCAAAGGTATGATTGGTCGCGTAAAAGCGGCATTTCCTCATGCTTCTGTTTATGCCACCACACTGCGCGAAGTTGTTAGCGTAAACGAACATTTGTGGGGTGCCATCATGTTAGAGGAAGAAAACTGGCATGTAATTATGCCACGCAAAATCAATGTCCTCGACCGTATCGGTGGTGGTGATGGATTTGTGGGTGGACTGCTTTATGCCATTCTGAAAGGATGGGAACCTGATACATGGCCGAAATTCGGGTGGGCTTCAGGCGCATTGGCCACCACTTTCCTTACCGACTACGCACAACCTGCCGACGAAGACATGGTTTGGAGTATTTGGGGTGGAAATGCAAGGGTGAAAAGGTAAAGAACAGCCCCCTAAACCCCCCGAAGGGGGGACTTAAAGACAAATTCTCTTTATTAAAAATAATTATTCAATTAAAAGCTAACTAAAAGTCCCCCCTTCGGGGGATTTAGGGGGCTGGAAAGGGGTTTTATGATCTATTACGAAAAAGGTTCAATTGATACCGAATTTTCTTCTGCTGATTTGAAAGCAGGTTTGTTTGAAGCCTTAGAAAAAATGGGGAAGAAGCACAAAGTGCTGGCTATTCCTCCTGATTATACGCGTTTGCCAAGCAGGGCGGGAGAGTTGACTGAATTTGCATGGCAGTTTTACGGTGATGCATTGACAGATGTTTTGCCTGCTTTGGGAACACATTCACCAATGACAGAACACCAGATTTCTCATATGTTTGGTACTTTACCTGCTTCGTTGATTCGTGAACATGATTGGCGAAATGATGTGGTAACGGTTGGTACCGTACCTGCCGAATTTGTGAAAGAAGTATCGGGTGGTGCTGTCGAATTCCCATGGCCGGCGCAGGTCAATAAATTACTTGTCGAAGGTGATTTTGATCTTATATTGTCAATCGGACAGGTAGTTCCACACGAAGTGGTGGGAATGGCCAATTACAATAAAAATATTTTTGTAGGTACCGGTGGTGTCGAAGGGATTAATAAAAGTCATTTTGTTGGCGCTGCTTATGGTATGGAACGTATGATGGGACATGCCGATACTCCGGTACGCCGTATTTTTAATTATGCCTCGGAACATTTTACCCAGGATTTACCTATTGTTTATGTGCAAACAGTTGTAGGTCTTGATAAAAAAGATGGCATTGTGAAAACGCGTGGTATGTTTATCGGGGACGATTACGAAGTGTTCGACAAAGCTGCTCGATTGGCGCTTTTGGTGAATTTCGATTTATTGGAAAAACCGTTGAAGAAAATTGTAGTTTATCTCGATCCCACCGAATTCAAGAGTACATGGTTGGGTAATAAATCGGTTTACCGTACACGCATGGCCATTGCCGACGAAGGTGAGCTTATTATCCTGGCTCCGGCACTCAAAGAGTTTGGCGAGGACAAAGAAATTGATCGACTGATTCGCAAATACGGATATTTTGGAACACCGCAGACTTTGAAGGCTTGTGATGAAAACGAAGAATTGAGGAACAACCTGAGTGCGGCTGCGCATTTAATACATGGCTCATCCGAAGGACGTTTCAGTATTACTTATTGTCCGGGCAAGGGCTCCGAGAACCTTACTCAGGCTGAAATAGAAAGTGTAGGATTTAATTATGCCGACATTGATGAGGTATCAGCCAAATATGATCCGAAAAAGCTTCGCGATGGTTACTGCATTATGCCCGATGGAGAAGAAATTTTCTATATTTCAAATCCGGCTTTAGGGCTCTGGGCTTTCAAGGACAAATTTAAATATTAATCTATTAAATATAAGGTATTGATTAATTGGGGAATAATCGGTTGTGGAAATGTTACGGAGTTGAAAAGTGGTCCGGCATTTAACAAGGTGGAACATTCACGTTTGGTGGCTGTAATGCGCCGGAACGCAACACTTGCCGAAGATTATGCAAAACGGCATGGGGTTTCGAAATTTTATTCGGATGCCACGGAGCTTATCAACGATCCGGAGATCAATGCTGTGTATATTGCTACGCCTCCCGATACGCATGCTTCATATGCCATTCAGGCCATGAGAGCCGGTAAAGCAGTGTATGTAGAGAAACCTATGGCACGAAATTATGCGGAATGCAGTGAAATGATTCGTGTTTCGGAGGAAACCGGTCAACCGTTATATGTGGCTTATTACCGACGTACGCTGGCGATGTTTCTGAAAGTAAAGGAGCTAATCGATACAGAAGCGATAGGGAAACCTTTAACTGTAAATATCCGGCTTTATAAGGCTTACGGTGAAAATGACCGTTTCCCCGAACGTCAACACTGGCATGTGAATCCTGAAATTGGCGGTGCAGGTCACTTTTACGATCTGGCTTCACACCAGTTTGATTATCTGGATTTTGCATTTGGCCCGATAACTCAGGTAACTGGAATGGCAAGTAACATTGCCGGCTATTATTTGGCCGAGGATACAGTTTCAGCTGTTTTTAGTTTTGCATCGGGCGTTACAGGTACAGGAAGCTGGAGTTTTGTGGTGGATAAACAATCGGAAGAAGATAGTATTGAAATTATTGGTACAAAAGCGAAGATTAAATTTCCTTGTTTCGACAAAGGAGATTTGGAAGTAATTTCTGAAATGGGAACCGAAAAGTTTAGTTTTCAAAATCACGAAAATATTTCGTTTTACCTTATCGAACAGGTTGTGGGAGCTTTACTGGGTAAAAACGAATGTGTCAGTACCATGTATTCGGCTGCCCGAACCAGTTTTGTATTGGAAGAAATTGTAAAATCATATTACAAAAAAGAACAAAAAAATAAGAAACCTCATGCAAGAGGTAAGTGCCTATGAAAATAATTATTGACGATAAGATACCTTATATCCGCGGTGCATTTGAAGATGTGGCGGAAGTTATTTATTTGCCCGGATCGAAAACAACAGCTGAAATCGTCAGAGATGCCGATGCCATTGTAACCCGCACCCGTACGATCTGTAACGAAAAATTGCTGGCTGGCTCATCAGTAAAGTTTATTGCCACGGCCACCATTGGTTACGACCATATCGATACAGATTATTGCGATGCTGCGGGAATTAAATGGACCAATGCGCCGGGCTGCAATTCCAAATCGGTGGAGCAATACATTGCTTCCACGCTTATGGTGTTGGCCGAAACTAAAAAGCTTCAATTGAAAGATTTGTGTATAGGCATTGTTGGGGTGGGCAATGTAGGAAGTAAGGTGGCAGAGATTTGCGAAATTTTCGGCATGAAAGTGTTGCTCAATGATCCACCACGCGAAAGGGCAGAAGGGTCAGATAAATTCGTAAGTCTTGAAGCTATAAAAAACGAAGCCGATATTATCAGTTTACATGTTCCGTTAAATATTAAAGGCGAAGATGCTACTTTTCATATGGGAGACGAAAGCTTTTTTAGCGGATTAAAAAAGAAACCTGTGTTAATTAATTCCTGTCGTGGAGAGGTGATTGAAACCAGTGCAGTAAAAAAGGCATTGAAAGCGAAATACATTTCAGCTTTTGTTTGCGACTGTTGGGAAAATGAACCGGATTTAGATCTAGAACTGTTGGGAATGACCGAAATAGCTACGCCTCATATAGCAGGTTATTCCAAAGATGGAAAAGCAAAAGGGACATCGATGAGTGTGCAGGCGATAAGTGATTTTTTCGGTCTGGGCCTGAACAATTGGCAGCCCTCAGGGGTTGAATTACCGACGAATCCTATCATCGAAGTTGATGGCGAAGAAATGAGCGAACAGGAAATCTTCTCGAAAGCCATTTTGCATACATATGACATTCGGCACGATGACAAACTGTTGAGATTATCTCCCGAACACTTTGAACAACAAAGAGGAGATTATCCCACACGCAGAGAGTTTCCGGCTTTTACAATTCGAACACAGCGTGTGGAAGAAAAGACATTGGAAAAATTAAAATTATTGGGATTTAATGCCTCCTGAAAGAGGATTTTTAGCAAGGACTTCCTGAGAAAAAATATTAAAAGTAAAAATTATTATTAATCAATTAAAATCTCTGATAGTTCCCTTTTGGGGGAATTAAGAGAGTTGGTCATTATGAAACAAAAAGCAGATATTGGATTAATCGGGTTGGCCGTAATGGGCGAAAACCTGGTGCTGAACATGGAAAGCAAAGGCTTTACTGTGGCAGTTTATAACCGTACAGTCGAAAAAGTAGATAAATTTATTGGAGGTCGCGGAGCCGGAAAAAACTTTATCGGAGCGCATTCCATTAAAGATCTTTGCGATTCGCTTGAAAAACCACGAAAAGTAATGATGCTTGTAAAAGCAGGCAAAGCTGTAGATGACTTTATCGAACAACTTCTTCCACATATGGAACCGGGTGATATAATTATCGATGGTGGAAATACTCATTTCCCTGATACTATTCGCCGCACTAAATATGTCGAAAGCAAAGGTTTATTGTATGTAGGAACAGGTGTTTCGGGGGGTGAAGAAGGAGCACTTCTCGGTCCATCGATGATGCCGGGTGGATCGCCTGCAGCATGGCCAGCCGTAAAAGAGATTTTTCAGGCAGTAGCGGCTAAAGTTGATGATGGAACACCTTGCTGCGATTGGGTTGGCGAAGGTGGTGCCGGTCACTTTGTGAAAATGGTACACAATGGCATAGAATATGGTGATATGCAGATCATTAACGAGGCTTATCAGGTAATGAAAGATTTACTTGGATTGACCGCCGACGAACAGCACGAAGTATTCAAAGAATGGAACAAGGGTGATTTGGATTCGTACCTGATTGAAATTACACGCGATATTCTGGCTGTAAAAGACGAAGATGGTACTCCATTGGTTGAAAAAATTCTGGACACAGCAGGCCAGAAAGGAACAGGAAAATGGACTGGAGTTTCGGCACTAGATTTAGGTATTCCTTTGACTTTGATTGGTGAGTCGGTATTTGCTCGTTGCTTGTCGGCACAGAAGGACATTCGTGTGAAAGCATCCAAAGAAATCAGTGGCCCGGAGGTGAACTTTACCGGCGATAAAAAGCAAATGATTGATGATCTGAAAGATGCTTTGTTTGGAGCTAAGATTATTTCGTATGCGCAGGGCTACAACTTAATGATGGAAGCGGCCAAGGAATACGGTTGGAACCTGAATTATGGTGGCATCGCTTTGATGTGGCGTGGTGGTTGCATTATTCGTTCTACTTTCTTAGGTGATATCAAAAAAGCTTTCGATGTCAACCCAACACTCG